>NZ_JAPSET010000029.1:0-85315 GCF_026847585.1 Phreatobacter sp. AB_2022a | reverse complement strand
GCATGGAGATCGGCGGTCTCGCCGGCCTGAACGAGGCCGAGATGGCGCTCCGGCAGGATCAGGCTCGCCTCGCGCGGCAGGGCGCCGAACACGGTGAGGCCGATGCGGCGCATGCCGTCCTCGACGAGCTTGCGGTGCCGGGCGCTCGCCACCTTGTTGAGGATGACGCCGGCAACGGTCAGGCGCGGGTCGTAGCCGACGCAGCCGAGCGCCACCGCCGCCGCCGACTGCGCCTGGCCGGAAACATCGATGACCAACACCACCGGCCAGCCGCAGCGCGCGGCGATGTCGGCGCTGGCGCCGGTATGCCCCTGCGGTCCGCGGACGCCGTCGAACAGGCCCATCGAGCCTTCGGCGATCACCAGGTCGCTGCCGTCCAGCGCATCCGCGGCAAGGCGCGCGACGAGCCCGTCCGACATGGCGAAACTGTCGAGATTGCAGCTCGGCGCGCCGGTCGCGGCGGCATGGAAGGCCGGATCGATGTAGTCCGGCCCGCATTTGATGCCGCGTACGGTGAGGCCGCGCGCCGCAAGCGCCCGCTGCAGGCCGAGCGTGATCGTGGTCTTGCCGGAACCGGAACGGGGGGCGGCGATGAGCAGGCCCCGTGCTCCCTCGGCTGGGCGGACGGCGCTCATGCCTGGACCTCGGGCGCGATCAGGAAGCTTGCGATCGCCGCGCGCAGCGGCGCGATGGCGCCGATCGCAATGATGGCCGGCGAGCGGATCCGGCCGGCGGCGCCGAGTCCGGGGAGCGCGCCGAGCGTCGTCTCGATCACCGCCTCGGCCGGCGTTGTCGCGCCATGCACGGCGATGACCGCCGTGTCCGGCGCAAGGCCGCCCCGGCCGAGCGCCGCCGCGATCGGCTCGAGATTGGCCACCGCCATGTAGAGCACGATCGGCTGGCCGGTACGGGCGAGGCTTGCCCAATCGAGGCTCTTGTCCTCGGCAAGGTGGCCGGTCGCCAGGATCACCGCGTGGTTGGAATCGCGCGAGGTGGCGGGAATGCCGTGCAAGGCGAGACTGCCGAGCCCGCTGGACACGCCGGGCACGATGCGGAAGCGGATGCCGGCCTCGGCCAGCGCCAGCGCCTCCTCGTGGCCGCGGCCGAAAATGAAGGGGTCGCCGCCCTTCAGGCGCAGCACCCGGCGGCCGGCGCGGGCATGGGTGACGAGCAGTTCGCTGATATCGGCCTGGCGCGGCGAGGGCCGGTGGCCACGCTTGCCGGCATTTTCGAGGATGGCGTCCGGCCGCGCGAGGCCGAGCACGCGCGGGTCGATCAGCGCGTCGTGCACGACGACGTCCGCCGCCTGCAGCGCATGGGCCGCGGTCAGTGTCATCAGGCCCGGATCGCCCGGGCCGGCGCCCACCAGCCAGACGGTACCGGCCTCGAAGACGGGAAGAAAGGACGCGGGCACGTTCATGCCACCGGCTCCCCGCCGTCGCGCGGCCGGAAACGCCGGTCGTAACCGCGCGAATAGAGCGCGCTCTCACGGAAATCCTCGGCGGCGAGGGCCGGCCCGACCAGGATCAGCGCGGTGCGCTCCAGGCCGGCTTCGGCAACCTTGACCGCGATGTCGCCGAGCGTGCCGACCAGGACGCGTTCATCCGGCCAGGACGCCCGGAACACCACGGCGACCGGACAGTCGGTGCCATAGGCGGGCGTCAGCTCGGCCACCACCTTGTCGATGACATGGATCGAGAGGTGAATGGCCAGCGTCGCCCCCGTCGCGGCAAAGGCCGGAAGGGTTTCGCGCGGCGGCATGGAGGAGGCGCGACCGCTGGTGCGGGTGAGCACCACCGACTGGGCGACCTCGGGCAAGGTCAGCTCGCGGCGCAGCAGCGCGGCGGCAGCCGAGAAGGCCGGCACGCCCGGCGTCACCGTATAGGCGATGCCGGCTGCGTCGAGGCGGCGCATCTGCTCGCCGACCGCGCTCCAGATCGACAGGTCGCCGGAATGAAGGCGCGCGACATCGTCGCCACGGGCTTCGGCCGCCGCGATCTCGGCCATGATGCCGTCGAGGTCGAGCGGCGCGGTATCGACGATGCGGGCGCCCGGCGGACACCAGCCGAGCACCGCCTTGGGGATCAGCGATCCCGCATAGAGGCAGACCGGACATTGTTCGATCAGCGTCCGGCCGCGCACGGTGATGAGGTCGGCGGCGCCGGGACCGGCGCCGATGAAATGAACGGTCATGATCTGTTTCCGGAGGCGAGGGCGCAGGTGACCCGGCCGAGAACGATGCGGGGCAGGGCGAGGCGGGCTGCGGGGCCGGCAGCCGCCAGGGCGGCGGCCTCGGCCACCGAACCGACACCGAACAGCGCCACCACCCGCGTCGAGCGGGTGGCGCAGCCGGCATCCTCGCCGCGCAGGGCCTCGTCGGGAATGCCGACGAGCGGCAGGCCGAGCCCTTGCGCAAAGGCGACGAGTCCCGGTTCGCCGGCCCGCGCGGCGGTCGTCGCGATCCGGTCGACCGCGCCCAGGTCGAGATCGAGCCGGCCGAGCGCCGCCTGGACGCAGGCGGCGATCTCGTCGCGCCCTGTCGCCGGCCGCAGGCCAAGTCCGACGCTGATCTTGCCGACGCTGATCTTGCCGACCGCAGTGGTTTGGCCCGTCATGGCTTCACCACCCGCCATTGCGTCACCGGCATGGCCTGGCGCCAGCCGTGCAGCCCGCCGACCGGGTCGAGGCGGGCGATGGAAAGGCGGCGCATGGTGCCACCATGGGCGGCGAACAGCCCGGCAAGGCGCGCCTCGCCCTCCAGCGTGACCGCGTTGGCGACCAGCCGGCCGCCGGCCGCCAGCGCCGCCCAGGCCGCCTCGAACAGGCCGGCATCGCCGATGCCGCCGCCGATGAAGACTGCATCCGGCCGGGGCAGGCCGCCGAGGGCGGCCGGGGCCTCGCCTTCGACAACCACGAGGTCGGGCACGCCGACGGCCAGCGCATTGGCGCGGATGCGTGCCGCGCGATCCGGCCGCGCCTCGACCGCGTGAGCACGGGTGGCCTGGTGGCGCAGGCACCATTCGATGCCGATCGAGCCCGAACCCGCGCCGATGTCCCAGAGCACCTCGCCGCGCCGGGGTGCGAGCGCCGCCAGCGTCACGGCGCGGATCTCGGCCTTGGTGAGTTGGCCGTCATGGGCGAACCAGTCGTCGTCGAGACCGGGGCTGAGCGGCACGATGCGCGCGCCGGGGCCGGCCTTCACGCTCAGGGCGATGATGTTGAGCGGATCGATATCGGCGAGGTCGAACCCGTCGGCCGCCGCCTCGCACCGCCGCTCGCGCGGGCCGCCGAGGGCTTCCAGGACGGCGAGGCGCGAACCGCCGAGGCCACGCGCCGCCAGCAGGGCGGCGAGCCTCGCCGGCGTCGAGCCGTCCCACGAGAGAGCCAGGATCCGCGCGCCCGGCTGGAGCTGCGGAATGATGCGTTCGAGCGCCCGGCCGTGAAGCGAAACCAGCGCGCAGTCCTGCAGGGCCCAGCCGAGCCGGGCGGCGGCGAGGCTGAAGGCGGAGGGCTGTGGCAGCACCTCCATCTCCGCCACCGCAACATGGGCGCCGAGGGTCGTGCCGATGCCGTAGTGGAACGGATCGCCCGATGCGAGCACGCAGACCGGCCTGCCGCGACGGGCCAGAATGGCCGGGAAGGCGTCCTGGATCGGGCTCGGCCAGGCGAGCGTCGCCTGGTCCGGCCGGAGCGGCGCGACGAGGCCGAGGTGGCGCGCACCGCCGACGACGAGCTCCGCCGCGTCGAGCGCCGCCAGGGCCCGCGCCGAAAGCCCGGCCCGGCCGTCCTCGCCAAGGCCGACAATGCTCAGCCAGGCCTTGCCCGCCCCGCTCGACAGAACCTTCGCATTCGGCAACAAGTCAGCCATGACGATCCTGATCCTCGGCGGCACGACGGAAGCGGCTGAACTCGCACGGCACCTGGCCGAGCGCCATCCCGGCATCGCCGCCGAGATCTCGCTCGCCGGCCGCACCAGCACGCCGAAACCGCTCGCCGTGCCGACCCGGACCGGCGGCTTCGGCGGCGCGGCCGGCCTCGCGGCCTATCTGACCGGCCGTGGAATTGCGGCGGTCGTCGACGCGACGCATCCCTTCGCCGCGGTCATGCCCTTCAACGCCGCCGCGGCCTGCCGGGCGGCCGGCGTGCCGCTGCTGGCGCTGCGCCGGCCCGCCTGGATCGCCAAGCCCGGCGATCGCTGGAACCTGGTCGCGACCATGGCCGCCGCGGCCGACGCGCTCGGCAGCGAGCCGCGCCGGGTGTTTCTGACCATCGGCCGGCAGGAGCTCGGCGCCTTCGCGACGCGGCCGCAGCATGCCTATCTCGTCCGCAGCATCGAACCGATCGGCGACGTCCTGGACGGCCTTGCCGTGACGGCGATCGAGGCGCGGGGCCCCTTCACCGACGCGGAGGAGGTCGCGCTGATGCGCGCCCACCGCATCGAGATTCTCGTGAGCAAGAATGCCGGCGGCAGCCAGACCCGTGCGAAACTCGCCGCCGCACGCAGCCTCGGGCTCACCGTGGTCATGGTCCAGCGGCCGGCCAAACCGCCCGTCGAGACGGTGGCGGCCATCGATGCGGCGGTGGCCTGGCTCAGCCATCACGGTCTCGTCCCGACCGATCGCGGCGTATAGACGAAGGCCTCGCCGCTCTCGCGCGCCACCAGCCGGGTGGTCGAGGCGCCGATCAGCACCAGGGTTGCCATGTCGGCACCGGCAGCGGCGGCGGCCGCGCTGGCTGCGGTCAGGATGCGCACGGCTTCGTCGGCACGGCCGACGGCGCGCGCAAACACCACCGGCGTCGCAGCCGGCCGTGCCGCCGCGACACGTTTCAGGGCTTCGCCGAGCTGCCAGGGCCGCGCCCTTGAGATCGGATTGTAGAGCGCGATGACGAAATCGGCCGAAAGCGCGGCGTCCAGCCGGTGGAGGATGACCTCCCAGGGCTTGAGATTGTCGGACAGGGACATGGCGCAGAAATCGCCGCCGAGCGGCGCCCCGATCCGCGCGGCCGCCGCCAGCATGGCGGTGATCCCGGGCTCGACATGGATGCCGACGTCGCGCCACCTGGCCGGATCGGTCTCGTAGGCCTCGAACAGCGCCGCCGCCATGGCGAAGACGCCGGGATCGCCGCCCGAGACCACCGCAACCCGTGCCCCGCCTGCGGCAAGGTCGAGCGCCGCGCGGGCCCGGTCGACCTCGACCCGGTTGTCGGACGGATGCCGGCGCTGCCCGGACTGTGCCGGCACCCGGTCGACATAGGGGCCGTAGCCGACGATGTCGGTGGCCGCGGCGAGCGCCGCCGCGGCGGCCGGCGTCAGATAGCGCGGATCGCCGGGGCCGAGCCCGATGACGCTGACCGTGCCCGCCGTCACAGCCGCCGTCCTTCGCCAGGCACGAGGATCATGGAGAAATAGGGCGCCTCGTCGTCGGTCTTGGCGGCGAGCGGCAGAATGACCTGGTCGGCCATGCTGGCGCGCTCGACATAGATCGCCCGCTCGACGAGGCCGGCGGAGGCGAGCGCGCGCCGGACCTTCGGAAAGTTGCGGCCGATCTTCATGATGACCGCCGCGTCGGTATCGCCGAGCCGGCGCGCGAGTTCGGCCTCGGGCAGGGTGCCGGGCAGGACGCTCAGGACGTCGTCACCCCAGGTCATGGGCGCGGCGGCGAGCGTCCAGGCGCCGGACATGCCGGTGATCCCCGGCACCACCTCGAAGGCATAGCGTGGCGCGAGCCGCCGCCAGAGATGCATCAGCGAGCCGTAGAAGAACGGATCGCCCTCGCACAGAATGGCGACACAGCGCCCCGCCTCCACCTCGGCCGCGACCCGGGCGGCCGATTCAGCGTAGAACTCGGCCATCGGAGCGACATAGGCGGGATCGGCGACCGGCGCTTCCGTCGTCACCGGATAGACGAGCGCGATCTCGCGGGCCGGATCCGGGCCGACCAGCCGGTCGGCGATGGTGCGGGCATTGCCGCGCTGGCCCTTCTTGCAGAAATGAACCAGGCGATCGGCGCGACCGAGAATGTCGCGCGCCTTGACTGTGACATAGGCCGGATCGCCGGGCCCGAGCCCGACGCCGTAGAGCGCGGCGGTATCAGACATGACCACGCATCACTCCTGGGCGCTCGCGAGCGCGTTGACCGCGGCCGCGGCCATGGCCGAGCCGCCGCGCCGGCCGTGCACGACGAGATGGGGCACGCGCCGGTCGGCGGCCAGCGCCGCCTTGGATTCGGCGGCGCCGATGAACCCGACGGGAATGCCGATCACCGCTGCCGGCAGGGGCGCGCCGGCGTCGAACATTTCCAGCAGGCGGAACAGCGATGTCGGGGCATTGCCGATCACCACGACGCTGCCCGAAAGCTGTTCGCGCCAGAGCTCCATGGCGGCCGCCGAGCGCGTGGTGCCGGCGGCGCGCGCCATGTCCGCGACGCGCGGATCGTCGAGCGTGCAGATGACGGCGTTGTGCGCCGGCAGGCGCGCACGGGTGATGCCGAAGGCGACCATCTTGGCATCGCACAGGATGGGCGCGCCCGCCTTCAGCGCCGCCTCGGCAGCTCCGGCGAAGTCGGAGGACATGTCGACGTCGCCGGGCAGGTCGGTCATGCCGCAGGCATGGATCATCCGCACCACGACGCGCTCGGCCGCACCCTCGAAGCGGGCAAGATCGGCCTCGGCGCGGATCATCGCGAAGGAGCGCGCATAGATCTCGGCGCCGTCACGCAGATAGGATTGGCGGTCTGCCGCCTCGGCGGTCGTCACGATGACGAAACTCCTGGAACAAGGGCATCGATCCCGCCGGGCCGGGCGAGGAGCGACACGAGGCCGGCGGCATCGAGCCGCGCGACCGGCCGGCCGCCGGCGGTGCCGGAGAGAACGATCTGATAGGCCCCCTCATGCCCGACCAGGGTGAGGTCGGCAATCCCCGCGCCGGCACATCCCTTTGCACAACCCGATACGTGCACGGTCAGGCCGTCCGCGATCCGGGCCGCCGCGGCGGCGGCAAAGCGCGCCGCGTCGGCTTGCGCCGGCGCCTCGCCGCGGCTGCACGCCGGAGCGCCGGGGCAGGCGCGCACGACGAGGCGGGGGGCGACGGTGCGGGGGATGAAGCCGGCCGCCGCGATCCCGGCGGAGACCCGCTCCCGCCGTGCCAGGCCGGTCATGGCGAAACCGCGCCAGGGCGCAAGGCCGAACCCATCGGCACCCGCCGTTTCCGCAAGTCCGGCAAGGACTTCCAGACCATCGGCGTCGCAGCGACCGAACGGGGCGCCGAACAGGAGCGCCGAAGTGCCTGCGCGGTCCCGCACCAGGCCGGCGCGCGCAGCGGCCGGCCGCCAGGGCGGCGCTGCCGCCCGCCGGCCGCCGAACCGCGCAAGTGTTCCTTCCAGCGCGCCGCGTGGAACATCGGAAAGCCGCCGCACCGCGGCCGGGCTTGCCCGGCGCCCTTCGACCGCCAGCCGCAGCAGGCCTGCGACCAGGGCGGGCACCACGTCCAGGCGCACCGGCCCGAACCAGGCCCCGCCGGCGAGGCCGACCAGCACCTCCTCCGGCGCAGCGGCGCGCAGGCGCAGTTCCGCAACCTCGCCGTCGAGCGGCAAGGCGCCGCCCCCATCGACCAGCACGGCGATCTTGGGTGGCAGGCCGGCGAGCCCCGGACGCAGAGCCTCGATGGCGGCGGCAAGGGCGGCCGCGTCGAACATCTCGGCCGGATCGCGCCCGGCGAGCGGCGAGACGATCGTCAGGCGATAGGGCCCATCGGTCTCGTCAGGCGCGACCAGACCGGCGGTCACGAGGCCTTCGGCCAGGGCCGGGTGGCTCTCGGCGCTCACGCCGCGGATCTGCAGATTGCCGCGGCCCGTCAAGTCGATCAGGCCATTGCCGGTATCGCGCGACAGCCTGGCGATGCATCTCATATCGGCGATGGTGAGGCGTCCGCCCGGCGGGTGCAGACGGACGAGCAGGCCGTCGCCGGTCGCCATCGGCCTCAGGGCGCCCGGGCACCAGCCGCGGACGAGCGCGGTCGGACGGGCGGCGGTCATGGCGCAGCCTCGGTGGCGTCGAGCAGCGCCGCCGCCGAATTCAGGCGGCTCGTCCAAAGCCCCCGGCGGCGCGCTTCGGCGAAACGCGCGAGGATTGCCCGGTAGGCCGCGGGATTGGCCTCGCGCAGCCGCGCCGCCGTGGTGTCGTCGCCGAGATAGGCCTGGAACACCGCGTCGAACAGGCCGTCGGGCACGTCGGGCGTGGTCGCCGCGTAGACGAACAGGCTGTCGACGGCCTCGGCGAGTTCGGCCGCGCCGCGCCAGCCGTGGCGCAACTGGCCGTCGATCCAGCGCGGATGGACGAGCCGGGCATGGACGATGCGCGCGAGATCCTCGCCGAGCGTCCGCGGTTTCGGCCGTTCCGGTACGGAGGTGTCGAGGCTGTAGGCGCGCGGACGGGCACCGAGGCTCGCCGCCGCCGCGACGAAGCCGCCGATGCCGTCCGCCGCGCTCGATGCCTCCAGGATGTCGCGGCCTGCGACGTCGCTGACATGGATGAAGGCGTCGGCGGCCGCGATCCGCGCCGCAAAGCCCGGATCGGGCGCACCGGCGGCTTCTGCGCCGCCGAAGGCGTGGCTCGAAGCGTCGAGATAGGCTGCGCCGAGCTGCGCGGCCTCCTGCCAGACGCCGTCGAGCGCGAGCCCGCCGGCCCCCGCGCCGAACCGGCCGGGAGCGGCGCCGAAAATGCGTGCACCGTGCGCGCCACGCCGGCGCGCCGCGGCCGGCTCGTTCCAGGCATCCTCCTCGTCGAGCAGGGCGACGGCGCGCGCGGCGGCGTCGAGCAAGGTGATCTGTTCGGGAAAGGTGTCGCGGAACGCGCCCGAGACGCGCAGGGTCACGTCGACACGCGGATGGTCGAGCCGGGCGAGCGGCAGGACGGTGAAGCCGGTGACGCGGGTCGAGACCGGATGCCAGACCGGCTCCACCCCCATCAGCGCCAGGGCATGGGCAATGTCCTCGCCGCCGGAGCGCAATGTCGGCGATGCCCAGAGATCCATGACCACGCGGCGCGGCCAGTCGCCCTCGTCCTGCAGGTGGCGGTCGAGCACGGCCCGCGCCGCCGCGGCGCCGAGGCGGCTGGCCGCGCGGGTCGGAATGGCGCGCGGATCGAGCGTTGCGAGATTGCGGCCGGTCGGCAGCACGTCGGGCCGGCCGCGATGCGGCGAGCCGGCCGGACCGGGCGTCACGAACCGCCCGCCGAGGGCCCGGACGAGGTTGTGCCGTTCGCTGGCCGCCGAGGCAGGATCGTCGGGCGCCTCGCCGAAGACGTGCAGACCATCGCGGAAACTCGTCTCGGCGAGATCGCAGAGATGGGCGTCGAGGGCGGTCAGCGCCGCGGTCATGTCCTGGTCGGCGGTGACGCCGCAGGCCGCTGCGAGCCCCGATGCCTCGGCGCGCGTGCGGATTTCCCCGGCCACCAATGCCGCGCGGCGCGGATCCATCACCTCGGCCGCGCCATATTCCTCGACGAGGTCGCGGAGCAGGGCGCTCTCGCCGTGCAGGCCGCTCGGCGCAAGGTTCGGCGGCAGGTGGCCGAGCGTCACCGCGCCAAGCCGGCGCTTGGCCGGCGCGGCCTCGCCGGGATCGTCGACCACATAGGGATAGATGACCGGCAGAGCGCCGGTGGCGATCCGCGGCCAGCAGGCTTCCGACAGGGCGACGGCCTTTCCGGGCAGCCATTCGGTCGTGCCATGCGTACCGAGATGGATGAGCGCATCGATGCCGGCCACCGCCTTCAGGCCGCAATAGAAGGCGAGGTAGCCGTGCCCCGGCGGGCGATCAGGGTCGTGATAGCCGCCCTTGCGGTCAGGACCGGCATCGCGCGCCGGCTGCAGCGCGACGATCAGCCCGTCCAGGATCAGCGCGCGATACCGGAACGCGCCATCCGCAAAGGCCGGATCGGTCTCCGGCGCGCCATGCGCCGCCAGAAGCGCATCGCGTGCGGCGGCCGGAATTTGCGCGAGAAAATTCTCGTAAAGGCCTGCCGGAACGGCAAAAGTGGTTTCGCCCTCGGTGAGCGCCGGCATGATCAGCGCGGCCGGCGGACACTCACCGACCCGGTAGCCGGTTCCGGCGAGCAGGCGGTGGATGGCGACGACGCTCGCCGGCGTGTCGAGGCCGACGGCGAAGCCCGCCCGGCCGCCGCGCGCGGGATAGTCCGAGAGCACCAGGGCGAGCCGGCGCTCGCCGGCCGGTTTTGCGGCCAGCGCCACCCAGGCGGCCGCGAGTTCCGCAAGACCGGCGAGGCCCTGCGCGTCGGCGACCATGCGGCGCGTGACGAGGCCGGTCGCGGCATCGCCCGTTTCCTGCTTGAAGCCGATCGCCGCACCGGCCAGCCGGCCGTCGAATTCCGGCAGGGCCACCTGCATGGCGAGATCGACCGCGGACAGCCCGCGCGGCGAGGCGAGCCAGGCGTCGCGCGGACTGCCCACGGGAATCGCCTGCAGGATCGGGCAATCGGCGGCGTCGAGCACGAAATCGGCGCCGTCGCGCGCGGAAAAGGCAGTGGTCGTCACGATGATCGCCGGCCGGCGTCGGCGGATCAGGCTCCGCAGCGGTCCGCTCGCCGCCTCGTCCTTGAGGCTCGTGAGGGCGAGGACGACAGGAGCGAGGCCGCGCCCGAAAAGGGCGTCGGCGAGGCCCGCGGCGAGATCGGTATCATCGGCCGCGATGCTTGCCCGGTAGACGAGAACCAGCGCGAGCGGGCGATCCGCCGGCGCAGCGGCCAGTTCCTCAGCGGCGTCGGCCACCCCGGACCGTGCGTTCCAGCCGAACAGCGCCGGCAGGGGGCATGGTGGCTCCGCCGCCGCGCCGGCTCCGCCGGGCGAAAGATGAGAGGCGATCCGGCCGAGCAGGCGGCGCATATTGTCGACGCCGCCCGCCGCGAAATAGGCGGCGAGGTCGCGCTGCAATCCGGCATCGACCGTGCCATGGGCCGCGAGCCGTTCGTCCGGGCGCTCGTCGCCAGGCAGGACCGCCAGCGGAATCCTGGCCTCCCGGCAGATCGCCGCCACCTGGTCGAGCCCATAGGGCCAGTAGTCGCGCCCGCCGAGGCAACGCAGCAGCACGAAGCGCGAGCGCGAAACGGTCTTCTCGACATAGAGGTCGACGGAGAGCGGATGTTTCAGCCGCCTGAGGCTGGCCAGCCTGACGTCGAGCGCCTGGCCGGCCGCCGCGGCCGACAGCGCGGCAAGATCGCTGTCGGCGAAGGACAGCACCACCACGTCGCCGGGCGCCTGGTCGAGATCGACCGCCTGGTCGGTCTCGTCGAGCGTCACGGTGCTGGCGGGCAGGATATGCATGAGCGGTCAGCCGGCGAGCGCTTCTTCGACGGCATCGCGGTCGAACCCCTTGAGGCCGATCGCGACGATCCGTCCGGCGCGGGTCTCGCCCGGCGCCCAGGCGCGGTCGTAGTGATGGGCGATGCGCTGTCCGACGCCCTGGACGACCAGGCGCATCGGCTTGTCGCCGACCGCAGCAAAGCCCTTGAGCCGCAGCACGCCTGCCGCCTCGGCAGCCTGGGCGACGCGCGCCGCCAGGACCTCGGGCGAGGCGACCGCGGCCACCGGGAAGGAGTGGCTCTCGAAATCGTCGTGATCGTGATCGGCTTCGGTCTCGTGATGCGAAGGGCGGGCGGCGAGGTCGGCCTCGGCCGCCGCGCCGAGGCCGACTACCAGCGCCGGCTCGACCTTGCCATGCGCGGTCTCGACGATCTTGATCGCCTTCGGCAGATGTTCCTCGATCTCGGCGCGCACCCGGGCGCGCGTCGGCGCGTCGATCGCATCCGCCTTGTTGAGCAGGATCAGATCAGCGCAGAGGATCTGGTCCTCGAACACTTCCTCGAGCGGGTTGTCGTGATCGACCGCGCCGTCATCCTGGCGCTGGGCGGCAAGGGCCGCGGGGTCGTCGGCGAAGCGGCCTTCCGCAACCGCCGGGCCATCGACCACCGCAATGACGCCGTCAACGGTGACACGGCTGCGGATGGCCGGCCAATTGAACGCGCTGACCAGCGGCTTCGGCAAGGCGAGGCCGGATGTCTCGATGAGGATATGGTCCGGCGGGTTCGCCCGGCCGAGCAGCTTTTCCAGCGCCGGCACGAAATCGTCGGCCACCGTGCAGCAGATGCAGCCGTTCGGCAGCTCGACGATGTCTTCGGCAGTGCAGCCGGCGATGCCGCAGCCCTCGATGAACGAACCGTCGAACCCGATGTCGCCGAATTCATTGACGAGAACCGCAATCCTGCGGCCGTCATTGTTCTCGAGCAGGTGCCGGACGAGCGTGGTCTTGCCGGCGCCGAGAAAGCCGGTGACGATGGTGCAGGGGACTTTGGCGAGCGAGGCCTTGGCAGGCGCCGAGCCGGTGGACGAGCTGGTCATGGAAGATCCCGGGATCCTGGACAAATGGATGGCGGCAGCGGCGAATTCAGCAAGGCCGGCATGGCGCATCGGGCGGGGAGGCAGAAAAAGCAGTCGGTCTCGTCACGGCACGCTCCGTCAGGCAGCCGGCCTCAGCCGGAAACGCTCCCAAGGACGAAGCCGGGCCTGTCGGCCCGAACCGGTTGCCATCGAAACACCCCGCTCGATGGGCCCATGAGAAGCACTGGTGACGGCAGGTCTCCTGGCTCGCGGGTCTAAACCTTCCGCCGCCTTCCCGGGACGCGCCCAGTGGCCTCTGGCTTCGGTTCGCCGCTTACAGTTGCGGGGGCAGCCGTGGTTTTCCACCACGTTCCCTTTTCACCTCATCGAAGAGGCACCGTCGAGTTTTAGCACTACCGGCCCGCGCCGTGATTTGCAATGAGTGCGCGCCTCACTCCATCGGCCGAACCCCGGGATCCCATGACGCGTTCCACCCGATCCGTGACCCTGGTGCTGGGCGGCGCGCGTTCCGGCAAGAGCCGCCATGCCGAAGCGCTGATCGCGGCCCGGCCGGCGCCCTGGCGCTATGTCGCCACGGCGCAGGCCTATGACGACGAGATGCGGGCGCGGATCGCCGAGCACCGGGCGCGGCGCGGCGCCGGCTGGCAGACCGTCGATGCCCCGCGCGACCTTGCCGGCGCGCTCGGCGCTGCGCCCGCCGGCACGCCGGTGCTCGTCGATTGCCTGACCCTCTGGCTGACCAACCTGCTCCTCGCCGAGGCCGACCTGCCGGTGGAGCGGGCGAGGCTGGTTGCCGCGGTCCAGGCCTTCGACGGCCCGCTGATCCTGGTCTCGAACGAGGTCGGGCTCGGCATCGTGCCCGACAATGCGCTGGCACGACGCTTCCGTGACGAGGCCGGGCGGCTCCACCAGGAGCTTGCGGCAGTCGCCGACCACGTGATCTTCATGGTTGCCGGACTGCCGATGACCGTGAAATGACGACGAAACCGGGCCGCCGGTGGCGGCGCGGCTGCCGATGACCGGGACATGAGGATGATGATGACGGACGAGACCGACGAGGCCACGCGCCACCGCGCCAAGATGGCGAAACGCAAGGCGGTGCAGGATGCCGAGGTCGCCTCGAAGACCATCGAGAAGGGCCTCGTCATCGTCAATACCGGCCCGGGCAAGGGCAAGTCGACCGCCGCCTTCGGCCTGATTCTGCGCGCGCTCGGCCATGGCTGGCGCGTCGGGGTCGTGCAGTTCATCAAGGGCGCCTGGTCGACCGGCGAGCGGGAGGCGCTGACCGCCTTCGGCGACCGCATCTCCTGGCATTCGATGGGCGAGGGCTTCACCTGGGAGACCCAGGACAAGGCGCGCGATATCGCCGCCGCGGAGCGTGCCTTCGCCAAGGCGCGCGAACTGATGGCCGACGAGACGATCGGCCTCGTCGTCCTCGACGAGCTCAACATTGCGCTCCGCTACGACTATCTGCCGCTGGCCGAGGTCCTCGCCGCGCTCCGGACGCGACGGGAGGGCCTGCACGTCGTCATTACCGGCCGCAACGCCAAGCCCGAACTGATCGAGATGGCCGATCTCGTCACCGAAATGGCCCTGGTGAAGCATCATTTCGCGCAAGGCGTGAAGGCGCAGGCAGGAATCGAGTTCTGACAGAGCGGCGGCAGGACCGCCCGGCGTGCCTGCGGCACGACGACGGCGACGCCGCCCCGAGGGAGTATCGCGGCATGCGCGCACGGGCACTGATGATCCAGGGCACCGGCTCCGACGTCGGCAAGTCGCTCGTCGTCGCGGGCCTTGCGCGGCTCTTCGCCCGGCGCGGCCTCAAGGTCCGGCCGTTCAAGCCGCAGAACATGTCCAACAATGCGGCCGTCACCGCCGACGGCGGCGAAATCGGCCGCGCCCAGGCGCTGCAGGCGCGCGCGGCCTTCGTCGCGCCGAGCGTGCACATGAACCCCGTCCTCCTGAAGCCGCAGAGCGAGATCGGCGCGCAGGTCATCGTGCAGGGCAGGCGGGTCGGCACGGCCAAGGCCCGCGAGTTCCAGGACTGGAAACCCCGTCTCATGGAGGCGGTTCTGGCATCCTACAGCCGCCTTGCCGACGAGGCCGATCTGATGCTGGTGGAAGGGGCCGGTTCGGCCTCGGAGGTCAATCTGCGCGCCGGCGACATCGCCAATATGGGCTTTGCCCGCGCCACCGGCACGCCCGTCGTGCTGGTCGGCGACATCGACCGCGGCGGCGTCATTGCGAGCCTCGTCGGCACGCGCGCGGTGATCGACCCGGCCGACGCGGCGATGATCCGGGGCTTCATCGTCAACCGGTTCCGCGGCGATCCGACGCTGTTCGCCGATGGCATGGCCTTCGTCGCGGACCGGACCGGCTGGCCCCCGATCGGCCTGGTGCCGCATTTCGCCGAAGCCGGGCTGCTGCCCGCCGAGGACATTATGGGTCTGCGCCAGGGGCCAGGCGCGACCGCGGGCGTGCCGGTCGTGGCGGTGCCGGTCATGCCGCGCATCGCCAATTTCGACGATCTCGACCCGCTCCGCGCCGAAGCCGGCGTCGCGGTTCGCCTGGTCGAGCCGGGCAGCCCGCTGCCCGCCGAAGCGGTGCTGGTCCTCCTGCCGGGCTCGAAGACGACGATCGACGATCTCGCCTTCCTGCGCCGCCAGGGCTGGGACATCGACCTTGCCGGCCATGTCCGGCGCGGTGGCCGGGTGCTGGGCCTGTGCGGCGGCTACCAGATGCTCGGGCGCTCCATCGCCGATCCGCATGGCATCGAAGGCCCGGTGCAGACGGTCGCCGGGCTCGGGCTCCTCGACGTCGAGACGGTCCTGACGCCGGACAAGAACCTGACGCGCGTCACCGGGGCAACCATCGCCGGCGGCCATCCCTTCGATGGCTACGAAATGCATCTCGGCGTGACCACCGGACCGGATACGGCGCGCCCCTTCGCGCGGCTCGCCGATGGGCGCACCGATGGTGCGACATCGGCCGACGGCCGGATTGTCGGCACCTATGTCCATGGGCTTTTCGCCGGTGACCGTCAGCGCCGCGCCTGGCTCGGCGGGCTGGGGGCCGCGACCAGCGATCTCGCCTACGACGCCCTCGTCGAGGACGTGCTCGACCGTTTCGCCGCCCATCTCGGCAGCCATCTCGACATTGACCGGCTGTGGGCGATCGCCGGCGAGAAGCCCTAGAGGCTGGCCGCGGCAACGGCTGTGGACGCGATCAGCGCCCAGAGCAGGATGCAGGCCCGGCGGTAGAGTGCGAGGGCTCGACGGATATCGGCGGCGGTCGCCTCGGCGCGGCCGTCGCCCATCCAGCGGTCGTCGATCCGCGCCTCGCCATAGACGCGGGGGCCGGCGAGCCGCAGGCCGAGCGCGCCGGCCATGGCCGCCTCCGGCCAGCCGGCATTGGGGGACTTGTGATGGCGGGCATCACGCCGGATCGCGCCGAGCGCCCGCGACGCGGCGGCCCGGTCCTCGAAGGCCGCCGCCGCGACGATCAGCAGGGCGGTGAGACGCGAGGCCGGCAGGTTGACGAGGTCGTCGAGCCGGGCCGCTGCCCAGCCGAAAGCTTCATGGCGGGGCGTGCGGTGGCCGATCATCGAATCGGCCGTATTGATCGCCTTGTAGAGCGCCGCGCCCGGCAGGCCGAACAGGCCGAGCCAGAAGGCCGGAGCGGTCACGCCGTCGGAGAAGTTTTCGGCAAGGCTTTCGATCGCCGCCCGCGACACGCCCGCCATGTCGAGGCTTTGCGGATTGCGGCCGACGATCATGGCAACGGCCTCGCGTCCGGCCGCGAGCCCGCCGGTCTCCAAGGCCGCCGCGACATCGGCGACATGGTCGTGAAGGCTGCGCTGGGCGAGGAGGCTGGAGGCGACGACACCGAGCAGCACGAAGCCCGGAAGGCCGAGCCAGCCTGACACCGCGACGATGGCCACCGATACGGCGAGCGTCGCACCGATCAGCAGCGCCACGGCCAGGATGCCGGCACGCCTGCGCTCGGCGAAAGCCCGGCCCTCCAGGTTCAGCCGCCGGTCGAACAGAGCGATCAGCCGCCCGATCCAGGTGACGGGATGGCCGATCGCCGCGTAGAGAGAGCCCGGATAGCCGACCGCCGCTTCGATCGCGAGGGCGAGGCAGGCGAGAACGAGTGGCGAGAATTCGGACATGGCGATGCATCAGGCAATCTGGCATGGCGGCGACATCGGGACGGCAAGGACGCTGTTTCCCGACGCGCCCGAGCCCTGGATCGATCTCTCGACCGGGATCAATCCCTATTCCTATCCATTGCCCGACATTCCCGCCAGCGCCTGGCAGCGCCTGCCTGCCTGCGCCGAAGAGACGGCGCTGGTCGATGCCGCCCGTGCAGCCTATCGCGTGCCGGCCCGCGCGGGCATCGTTGCCGCGCCGGGCACGCAGATCCTCATCGAGCTGCTGCCGCTGCTCGCCCCGGGCGCCACGCGCGTCGCGGTGGTCGGGCCGACCTATGGCGAACATGCGAGGACCTGGCGCAAGGCGGGGCATGCGGTCGAGGAGATCGCCGAACCCGCCGCGGCCGACGCCGCGCAGGTGGTGGTGCTCGTCAATCCCAACAATCCGGACGGGCGCATCGTGCCGCCCGCGCGGCTCGCCGCGCTCGGCCAGGACATCGCCGCACGTGGCGGCCTGCTCGTCGTCGACGAGGCTTTTGCCGACTTCGATGGGGACGCAAGCCTTGTCCCGTTCCTGCCGCCGGCGACCGTCATCCTGCGCTCGTTCGGCAAGACCTACGGCCTTGCCGGAGTGCGTCTGGGCTTTGCCATTGCCGAACCGACCCTTGCGCAGGTCCTGGCCGACCGGCTCGGCCCCTGGGCGGTTGCCGGGCCGGCGCTGCATGTCGGCGCCCGCGCGCTCGGCGATCCGGACTGGCTTCGGACCGCCGCACGCGACCGGGCCGCGGATGCCGCCCGGCTCGACGGCCTGCTCGGCCGGGCCGGCCGCGTTGCCGGCGGCACGTCGCTGTTCCGCCTCCTGGAGACGGCGGAGGCCCCGGCGTTGTTCGACCGGCTCGGCCGGGCCGGGATCTATGTCAGGCGCTTCCAGGACCAGCCGCACCGGCTTCGCTTCGGGCTGCCGGCCGGCGAAACGGCCTGGGCACGGCTCGACGCTGCGCTGCAGGTCAACAGACCGTAGCGGGTCGCGCCGCCTCGGCCCGCCGAAGTGCCGGCAGAACCTCGGCCGCGAACAGCTCCATACCGGCGAGGGCCGCGGTGTTGTCGAGCACGCCATTGCCGTTGAAGACGCAGCGCAGCGCGCCGATACCGGTGGCTTCACGGAGCCTGATGATCGCGGCATGGCAGGCTTCGGGGTCGCCGTGGATGACCTGGTCGCGCAGCACGGCCTCGCGGTCGAGCGCCGGCACACCGCTCGGCGCGATGCCACGCGCCGCGGCAAAGGCCAGCCGGCGCCGATGGAGCCGCGGCAGGAGGTCGTCGACCCGCGCCACCGCCTCGGCCCGCGTCGCTCCGATGCAGACATAGCGCGACAGCGACGAACCGGCGAGGGCGCCCGTCCTGCCGGCGCGGGCCAGCTCGTCGCGGTAGATGGCAAGCTGGCGCGCCTCCGGCGGCTCCAGGCTGAGCAGCAGCGGCAGGTCCTGCGCCACCGCGAAGCGCAGCGTTTCCGCCGTCGATCCGGCGACATAGAGGGGCGGATGCGGCTGCTGCACGGGCGGCGGCCCCACCGGCACGTCCGAAAAGCGCCAGGGGCCGTCGGCGGCGCTCGCCTTCCCCTGGCTCAGGGCTGCGCGAAGCACGCCAAAGGCGGCTTCGAACCGCTCCCGGGCCGTGCCGTGATCGATGCCGAGCACGGCAAAGGTTTCCGGGTCGGTGCCACGGCCGATGCCGATGTCGAGCCGTCCGGCGCTTTGAAAATCGAGCTGGGCGAGCTGTTCGGCAAGCGCCAGGGGGTGATGCAGCGGCAGGACGAGCACGGAAGTGCCGATCCTCAGCCTTTCCGTCCGTGCGAACAGCGCCGCGGCCAGCAGCAGCGTCGAGGGATAGGGCAGGCGTTCGCGGAAATGGAACTCGGCGAACCAGACGCCGTCGAAACCAAGGCGGTCCGCGCGCTCGAACAGCGACAGGAAGGCCTGATGGTCGCCCAGCGTCGCCTCGCGCGTCCAGCCGGCCAGATCGATGCGCATCGCCGTCCTCTCGAGGCTCCACGGCCCAAGGAAAGCGCGTCCTTAGCTTCAATTGCCCCGGCTGGCTATCCGGCCTGCCGCGCCGCGCCTCGTCCATCGCGGCCCGATTGGCTATGCTGGCGTCGAACGGCCGACCGGGCCGAACCGGCCCCGACAGGCCGGGCGCATAACGAGACAGGGCAGCATGGCGAAGAAGATCCTGGTGATCGGCATAGGCACCGGCAATCCCGAACATGTTACGGTGCAGGCGATCAACGCACTGAACGAGGCGCGGGTCTTTTTCGTGCTCGACAAAGGCGAGGCAGCCGAAGACCTCGTCAGGCTGCGCGAGGAGATCTGCGCGCGCTATATCCGCGATCCCGGCTACCGCGTGGTCAAGGCAGCCAATCCGGAACGCGACAAGGCGAGTGCCGACTACCACGGCGCGGTGGATCGCTGGCATCAGGACCGCGCCGCGTTGTACGAGGCGCTGATTCGCGACGAACTCGGCGCCGACGAATGCGGCGCCTTTCTCGTCTGGGGCGACCCCTCGCTCTACGACAGCACCTTGCGCATTCTCGATCAGGTGCTCGCGCGCGGGGTGATCGCCTTCGACGTCGAGGTCATTCCCGGCATCACCAGCCCGCAGGCGCTCGCGGCGGCGCACAGGATACCGCTCAACCGCATCGGCGCGCCCGTGCGCCTGACCACCGGCCGCCGGCTCAGCCACGACCTCGACGCCAGCGCGGATGATTGCGTGGTGTTCCTGGACGACGGTTCGGCGCTCCAGGGCGTCGCCGACCGCGATCTCCAGGTCTATTGGGGCGCCTATCTCGGCGCCCCCGAGGAAATGCGCGTGTCCGGCCGGCTCGGCGACGTTGCCGCCGAGATCGACGAGAAGCGCCGGCGCGCGCGGGCCGAACGCGGCTGGATCATGGATCTCTACCTGCTGCGCCGCGCGGACGCCGGCCGCGCATGAGGCTTGAGCCTGGCGGTGGTCCCGGCCCGCGCCGGAGCCTGGCCATCGCGGTTGTCGGCGCCGGCATCGCCGGTCTCGCGGTCGCGACGCGGCTCGACCGGGCCGGCCATCGCGTCACGGTGTTCGAGCGCTTCGATGCGTCCCGGCCGGTCGGCTCGGGCCTGATGCTGCAGCCGACCGGCCTTGCCGCGCTGGAACGGCTCGGCCTGCGCGCCGCCATCGAGCGGCGCGGCGCGCGCATCGATCGCCTGCACGGCAAGACCGACCGCGGCACGACGATTTTCGACCTCGGTTATGCCGACCTCGATCCCGCGCTCTATGCGGTCGCGGTGCATCGCGCCGCCCTGCATGGCGTTCTCTGGCAGGCCTTCGCGGCCGGCACGGCCGGGCTCGAAACCGGCTTCGCGGTGGCCGGTCTCGGTGACGGCCACGCCGACGGCGCGCTGTCGCTCATCGACGGGGCCGGCCGCCGCGCCGGCCCGTTCGCGCTCGTCATCGACGCATCGGGCGCCCAGTCGAAGCTGCGCGGCCGTCTCGCGGCGCATCGGCCGAAGCCTTATCCCTACGGCGCGGTATGGACCACCGCACCCGATATCGGCATTGCTCCCGGCCGTCTCGACCAGCGCTACGTCGCGGCCCGCACCATGCTCGGCTATCTGCCGATCGGCACCGTCGACGGCACGGGCGAACCGCTCGCCGCGCTGTTCTGGAGCCTCAAGCCGGGGGACCATATCTCCTGGCGCGACGGCTTCGCCCGCTGGCAGGCCGAGACCGCGAGGCTCTGGCCGGCGCTGGCGCCCCTCGTTGCCGCGCTGGACGGGCCCGATTGCTTCACGCTGGCGAGCTATCAGCACTTCACCGCTGGCCGGTTCCACGACGGCCGCCTCGTGCTGATCGGCGATGCCGCCCATGCCACCTCGCCACAATTGGGGCAGGGCGCGAACCAGGGGCTGCTCGATGCCGTGACGCTTGCCGACGCGCTCGATTCGACACCCGATCTGCAGGCCGCGCTCGATCGCTTCGAGCGCGCCCGCCGGCGCCCGGTGCGCTTCTACCAGACTGCCAGCGCCCTGATGACTCCGTTCTTCCAGTCGGATTCGAGATCCTTCGCCCTGATGCGCGACGTGAGCTTCAACCGGTTGAAATCCATACCTTATCTTCGGCGGGAGATGGTCCGCATGCTGGCCGGGCTGAAGACCGGCCCGCTCACCCACGAAAGCCCCGCCGCCATTGCCGATCCCTTCGGCCGGCCGGGGCTGAAAGTCCCGTCCTGATCGGACCGAGCGATCCGGCCGGCGCGCGTCCGCCGTTAAGATTTCATCAACCATCAAGGTCCAGCATTGCCACCGGCGCCACGTTTTGGTCTCATTTGACCCGAAGATGGAAGGGTCTATTAACGTCGGCCATGACATGCGCGGTTGCAGCATGTGCCAGACGTGAGACAAAACGGGCCGTCAGTGTCCGAGGAATGCGGCGGAGCGAGCGATTTGAATTTCATGACCAGCACGGGCGTGTCCGGCGCCTTCGCCTGCGATCGTAAGACCGCGCTTCGCACCGTGGTGCTCGCCGGCGTCAGCCTCCTCGTCACCGGCTGCGTCTCGCAGAACCAGACCGCCCGCAACGGCCGCGTCGATACGTTCAACACGCGCTACGGCGTTCATTCCAGCCCGCGCGTCGTCGCCGATGGCCAGCCGATCCCGCGCGGCGGCGGCGTCTACCGGGTCGGCCGTCCCTATACGATCGCCGGCCGGCGCTATACCCCCTACGAAAAGCGGGAAGGGCACTCGGAAGTTGGCGTCGCCTCCTGGTACGGCCGTCAGTTTCACGGCCGCCTGACCGCCAACGGCGAAGTCTACGACATGAACGCGCTGTCGGCGGCTCATCGCACCATGCCGATGCCGAGCTATGCGCGCGTCACCAATCTGCGCAACGGCCATTCGATCATCGTGCGCGTCAACGACCGCGGTCCGTTCCACGCCAACCGCGTGGTCGATCTGTCGTCGCGTGCTTCGCATCTCCTCGATTTCCGCGGCCACGGCGTCGCGCGGGTGAAGGTCGAATATGTCGGCCGTGCCCCGCTCGAGGGCTCCGACGACCGCATGCTGCTCGCCACCCTGCGCACCGACGGCACCGCCGCCCCGATGCCGAGCGGCGTCGGCGCGGGCGTAATGGTCGCCTCCGCCGCGCCGTCTTTCGTGCCGCAGAGCGCGCCGCAGCCGGCCGTCGTCGAAAATCGCGGCATCGGCACGCAGATCACCGACGCCATGCCGCTGCCGCCCGAGCGGCCGTTCGATCTCGGCCTCGCCGCCGGCGGCGCGACGACAGTCGTCGCCTCGGCGCCGGCACGCCAGGCCGATCCGGTCGTCACCACGGCCGCCGCAGCCGCGAGCACTTCCGCCCCGACCATCGCGCCCGTGCCGACGCCGTCGCCGGTTGCCGCCCCGGCGCCGACTGCGGTTGCCACCGCGCCCAGCCAGCCGCCGGCTCTGGCATCCGCCTCCACCCGTTCCGCCACGCTGCCGGGTACGGCTGCGCCGACCGCCGTGACGAGCGCCTATGCCGCTCCGCCGGCCCAGCCGCCGGTCATCGCCGCCATGCCGGGCACGCCCGCCCCGGCGCGCGCGACCATCGGCCTCGGCAGCCTTTACTGATCGCCGATCGGCACGCTTGATTTCGTCGGCCTTGCGCCCCATGCATGGGGCATGCAAGGCACGACACGGGCAAACGAAATCCAGCTGAATCGAAGGCCAGCCTGGTGCCGGTGGGCGCTGGCGCTGGTCTTTTCGGTCGCGATCATCGGCCCGCTCGCCGCTCAGGACTCGTTCCAGACCACCGTCCGCAACGCCATCCTGCTCGATGTCGGCACCGAATCGGTGCTGTTCGAAAAGGCGGCCGACGAAGCGCAGGCTCCCGCCAGCCTTGCCAAGCTGATGACCATGGCGATCGTCTTCGAGGAATTGCGCCAGGGCCGGCTGCTGCCGGACCAGGAGGTGGTGATCTCGACCGATGCCTGGCGGCGCGGCGGGGCGCCGTCGCGCACATCGTCCATGTATGTGGCGGTCAATTCGCGCGTCAAAGTGCAGGATCTGATCCGCGGCGCCGTCATCCAGTCCGGCAACGACGCCTCGATCGCGCTCGCCGAGGCGATTTCCGGCACGGAAGCCAATTTCGTCCAGCTCATGAACAAGCGGGCACGCGAGCTCGGCCTCGTCCACTCGGTCTTCCGCAACGCCACCGGCCTGCCGGATCCCGAGCAGCGGGTCACCGCGCGCGAGATCGCGCGGCTCGCCGAGCACATCATCAAGACCTATCCGGAACGGTACCCGGTCTATTCCGAGCGCGAATTCACCTGGAACAACATCCGCCAGCAGAATCGCAACCCGCTGCTCGGCACCTATAACGGCGCCGACGGGCTGAAGACCGGCTATATCGAGGAGGCCGGCTTCAATCTGGCAGGCTCGGCCGTGCAGAACAATCAACGGCTGATCGTCGTCGTGATGGGCGCTCGTTCGCTGCAGGAACGCACCAACGAGGCGCGCAAGCTGCTCGACTGGGGATTCCGCTCATTCGAGCTGCGCGACCTCTTCGCGGAAGGCGAGGCGATCGGCGACGTCAGCGTCTTCGGCGGCAGCGCCGGCACGGTCCCGGTCACCGCCGGCAAGGTCGTGCGCCTGCTGCTGCCGCGCGGCCAGTCCGACCGGGTCTCGGCGCAGATCGTCTATCAGGGGCCGGTGCGGGCGCCCGTGCGGCAAGGCCAGGAGATCGGCAAGCTGCGGGTGCTGCGCGGCACCCAGCTCGCCCTGGAAGTGCCTGTCTATGCGGCCGCCGATGTCGGCGTCGGCTCGCTCTCCCAGCGGGCGCTGCAGGGGGCATGGGAAGCCGCCGCCGGCTGGCTGCGCTCCGGAGTCGCCCGGCCGTGACCGCAGCCAAGACATCGGCCAAGGCGGCCGCCAGGACGCCGGCCAGGCCCTCGGAGCCGGCGCGGCGCGGCCGCTTCATCACCTTCGAGGGCGGCGAAGGCGCCGGCAAGTCGACCCAGGCGCGCCGTCTTGCGGAGCACCTGGCGAGCCTCGGCATCCATGCCGTGCTGACGCGCGAGCCCGGCGGCTCGCCCGGCGCCGAGATCATCCGGCATGTGCTGCTGAGCGGCGCGGCCGAGCCCTTCGGCCCGGAGGCGGAGACCATCCTGTTCGGCGCGGCGCGGCGCGACCACCTGAACAGCACCATCCTGCCGGCGCTGCAGCGCGGCGACTGGGTCATCTGCGACCGTTTCGCCGATTCCACTCGCGTCTATCAGGGCCTTGCCGGCAAGGTCGATCCCGCCTTCATCCAGGCGCTGGAACGGCTGACCGTCGGCGCCGACCGGCCGGACCTGACGCTGGTGCTGGACCTGCCGCCGAAAATCGGCCTCGCCCGGGTGGCGAACCGCCAGCAGGGCACGCTCGACCGGTTCGAGCGCGAGGGGCTCGCCTTCCACACCAAGCTGCGCCAGGGCTTCAAGGCGCTGGTCGAGGCCGAACCCGAGCGCTGCCGCCTGATCGACGCCGCGCGCGAGCCCGACCTGGTTGCCGCCGACATCCGCCAGCAGGTCCTGGCCCGTTTCGACCTGCCGGCGCGGCTGGTGGCGTCATGATCGAGGAGAACGCCGCCGACCGCCTCGACGGGGCGCCGCACCCGCGCGAACGTTTCGTGCTGATCGGCCATGGCGAAGCCGAGCGCAGCCTGCTCGATGCCTATCGTGGCAGCCGCATGCACCATGCCTGGCTGATCAGCGGCCCCCAGGGCATCGGCAAGGCGACGCTCGCCTACCGCTTTGCCCGGTTCGTGCTGGCCAACCCCGATCCCGCGCGGCTCGCCCCGGCCGTCCCGGACCTGACGGTCGCCTCGGAGCATCCCGTCAGCCGGCGTATCGTCGCCGGCGCTCATCCCGACCTCCTGGCGCTACGGCGCATCGCGGAAGCGGGCAAGGACAAGATCCCGCAGGACATCTCGGTCAATGCCATGCGCGAGATCGTCCGCTTCTTCGGCTCGACGGCGGGCGAGGGCGGCTGGCGCATCTGCATCGTCGACGCCGCCGACGATCTCAACCGGTCGAGCGCCAACGCTCTCCTGAAGCTGCTCGAGGAACCGCCGCCGCGTTCCCTGTTCCTGATCGTCGTGCACATGCCGGGCCGGCTTCTGCCGACCATCCGCTCCCGCTGCCGGACCCTGCCGCTCGCGCCCCTGAGCGAAGCCGAGCTCGTCGCCGGCCTCGGCAGTTTCGACGAGGTGAAGATCCCTGACGACGAGGCCCATGCCATTGCCCGGCGCGCCGAGGGCAGTCTCAGGCGCGGCCTGGAGATTGCCGAGGGCGGGCAGGCGGCCTTCGCCGCCGCGGTGGAGACCGAGCTCGCGCGCCTGCCCGCCACTGATCCGCAGGCCCTCCATGCGCTCGGCGACAAGCTCGCCAGGCGCGACGATACCCAGTTCGACCTGTTCCTCGACGCCGTGACCCACCATATCCATGCCAGCGTCCGCGCCGGCCTCGGCGAGGGCGCCCGTCGCCTTGCACCGCTATCCGAGGTGTGGGAGAAGATCGACACGGCGGCGGCGCAGGTGCGCACGTTCAATCTCGAACGCAAGCCCTTCGTTTTCCAGGTTTTCGGCTGGCTTGCCGAGGCTGGCCGGCGTCGGACCTGACCTCAAAGCCTCTCTGACCGCCAAGCCTGCTCAAACTGCAATCATCGAACGATCACCATGGCGAAGCCGCGCTTCTACGTCACGACTGCCATTTCCTATCCCAATGGCGCCCCGCATATCGGCCATGCCTACGAGGTCATCGCCACCGATGCCATTGCGCGCTTCATGCGCCATGACGGTCACGACGTGTTCTTCCTGACCGGCACCGACGAGCATGGCCTGAAGATGATGCAGACCGCGGCCCGCGAGGGGCTGACCGCGCGCGAGCTGGCCGATCGCAATGCCGCGGCCTTCCGGGCCATGGCGCAGGCCCTCGCCATTTCCAACGACGACTTCATCCGCACCACCGAGCCGCGCCACTACCGGGCGAGCCAGGCGATCTGGGACGCGATGGTCGCGGCCGGCGACATCTATCTCGGCGGCTATGAGGGCTGGTACTCGGTACGCGACGAGGCTTATTACGCCGAGGACGAGACCACCGTCGGCGCCGACGGCGTCCGCGTCGGCGCCCAGGGCACGCCGGTCGAATGGACCAAGGAGGAGACCTATTTCTTCCGCCTGTCCAAGTACCAGGACCGGCTCATTGCCCATTACCAGGCCCATCCCGACTTCGTCGGACCGGACACGCGCTTCAACGAGGTGATCAGCTTCGTCAAGGGCGGTCTCGCCGACCTCTCGGTGTCGCGCACCACCTTCGACTGGGGCGTGCCGGTGCCCGGCGCGCCCGGCCACGTCATGTATGTCTGGGTCGACGCGCTGACCAACTACATCACCGGCGTCGGCTATCCCGATACGACCGACCCGCAATGGCAGCGCTGGCCGGCCGACCTGCACGTCATCGGCAAAGACATCGTCCGCTTCCATGCCGTCTACTGGCCCGCCTTCCTGATGTCGGCCGGCCTGCCGCTGCCGAAGCGCGTCTTCGGCCACGGCTTCCTGTTCAACCGCGGCGAGAAGATGTCCAAATCGGTCGGCAACGTCGTCGACCCCTTTGCCATGGCCGAGGCCTATGGCGTCGACGCCATGCGCTACTTCCTGCTGCGCGAAGTGGCCTTCGGCAATGACGGCTCCTATTCGCACGAGGCGATCGTCGCGCGCACCAATGCCGATCTCGCCAACGATCTCGGCAATCTCGCGCAGCGCTCGCTGTCGATGATCGCCAAGAACTGCGGCGGCGTCCTGCCGCAGCCGGGCGCCTTCTCGGACGACGACAAGGCGATCCTGGCGGCGGCCGAGGCCATGCTGCCGGCGGCGCGTGAGGCGATGGCGAGCCAGCAGATCCACCGCTACCTGGAAACGGTCTGGACTGTCGTCTCGGACGCCAACCGCTATTTCGCCGCGCAGGCGCCCTGGGCGCTGCGCAAGACCGATTTCGCGCGGATGGAGACGGTGCTCTACGTCACCGCCGAGATCATCCGGAAGGTCGCGATCCTCGCCCAGGCCGCGGTGCCGCTCGGAACGGCGCGGCTGCTCGATCTCCTGGCCGTGCCGGCCGAAGCGCGCAACTTTGCCGATCTCGCGACGCCGCTGGCGCCCGGCACCGCCTTGCCGGCGCCCGAAGGCATCTTCCCGCGTTATGTCGAGAAGGCGGAGGGATCGGCCTGATGTGGGTCGACAGCCACTGCCATCTCGACTTTCCGGACCTTGCCGCCGATCACGGCGCGCTGCTCGCACGCGCCGCGGCGGCCGGCGTCGGCACGGTGGTGACGATCAATACGCGCGTGCGCCGCTTTGATCAGATCCGCGCCATCGCCGAGGCCCATGACGGCGTCTGGTGCTCGGTCGGCACCCATCCGCACAATGCCCATGAGGAGCTGGACGTGACGGCGGCCGAGCTGGCCGCTCTCGCCGCGCATCCGAAGGTCGTCGCCATCGGCGAGGCGGGGCTCGACTATCACTACGACCTGTCGCCCCGCGAGGCGCAGGAGCAGGGATTTCTGACCCATATTGCCGCGGCCCGCGATACCGGCCTGCCGCTGGTGATCCATGCCCGTGAGGCGGACGCGCGGGTGGCCGACATCCTGCGCACCGAAATGGCCAAAGGCGCCTTCAAGGCGGTGCTGCACTGCTTCACCGGATCGGAAGAGCTCGCCATGGCCGGCATCGCGCTCGGCCTATACGTGTCGTTTTCCGGAATTGCAACCTATAAGAGTGCAGCCGATCTGCGCCGGATCGCCGCACTCCTGCCGGCCGACCGCATCCTCGTCGAGACCGACGCGCCCTATCTCGCTCCGGGCAAATACAGGGGCAGGACCAACGAGCCGTCCTTCGTCATCGAAACCGGCAAGGTGGTGGCCGAGGCCCGCGGCGTCGCGCCGGACGTCCTCGCCCGCCAGACCACCGACAACTTCTACCGCCTGTTCGCCAAGGCCGATCGCGGCCAGCGGCTCCAGGGCGCGTGACGCGGCCACCATGACCCTGACGCTCACCATTCTCGGCTGCGGCTCCTCGGGCGGCGTGCCGCGCGTGGGGCAGGGGTGGGGGGCCTGCGATCCCGCCGAGCCGAAAAACCGCCGCCGGCGCTGCTCGCTGCTGGTCGAGCGGCAGGGGCCCGACGGCGTGACCAGCGTGCTTGTCGACACCGGCCCGGACCTGCGCGAGCAATTGCTGACAGCCGGGGTCCGGCGGCTCGACGGGGTGGTCTATACCCACGACCATGCCGACCACACCCATGGCATCGACGATCTCCGGCCCCTCGCGCTGATGATGCGGCGGCGGGTGGAGGCCTATGCCGACGCCACGACGCGCGGCACGCTCGAGACCCGTTTCGGCTATTGCTTCGCGTCGCCCCCCGGCAGCGACTATCCGCCGATCATCAACCTCAATCCGCTCGAGCCGCACCGACGCCTGACCATCGACGGTCCGGGCGGACCGGTCAGCGTCATGGCCTTTCCGGTTCTCCACGGCGCACCGTACCAAGCTCTCGGCCTGCGCTTCAACAGAACCGTTTATTGCCCTGATATCAACGTTTTGATGGATGAATCCTCACGCTATTTCGAGGATTGCGAACTGATCATTCTCGATGCCCTGCGGTTTACCCGCCACCCCACGCATCTGAGCGTCGACGAAGCGCTGGCACTGATCGAGCGATTCAGGCCGGAACGGGCGATCCTGACCAATCTGCACACCGATATCGACTACAACGCCCTGGTCGCGCGGCTGCCGGATGGCGTCGACGCGGCCTATGACGGACTGACGACGACGATCGGCTGACCAGCGGCCGGGCAGGGGCGTCTGATGCCGAGCCGCCCCAGAAGATGTCCTTCTCGCTGCGCTCGCACCTTGCCGTGAGCTCGGGGCAGCCCCTCAGATGCGGGCCAAGGACCTCTTGGGCTCGACGCTTCATCGCCGCGACGCCGAGACGGCGCTCATTGCGCCTCATCCGAAGGCAAGAGCGCAGCGGGCCGCGACCGGCCGCTGGCCTGCATGGAAGGCTGTCGGGACCGAACGGCCGCGCCTCAAGCCTGCAGCTTGCGGAACACGTCCATCAGCTCGGCCACCTTGCGCCGCTGCTCGTCCTTGTTCCCCGACGCGATCGCGTGTTCGACGCAATGGCCGACATGGTCCTTCAGGACCTCTTCCTCGACCCGTTTCAGCGCCGCGCGCACGGCGGAAATCTGCGTGACGATGTCGATGCAATAGCGGTCCTCGTCGACCATGCGCGAAATGCCCCGCACCTGACCTTCGATCCGGCTGAGGCGTTGCTGGCACGAGGCCTTGGTGTCCTTCTGCATGGTTGCAGTATACCCCCTACGGGTATATATCGCAAGGGGGGCACGTACCCCCAGGGGGTAATTGGCGGCGAGGAGCGGACATGGCGACGGACGACCACAGGCACATGTCGAACGGCCAATGCTGCGGCGGCAAGCCGCCAGCAGCGCACGACCAAGCCCAGACCGCGCACGGGGCAGGGCATGCGGGCCACCGGCACCACGGCCACGCGCATGGCGGCCATGACATGGCGCTGGCGCATCGGGTCAAAGATCCCGTCTGCGGCATGGATGTCGACCCGGCGACATCGAAGCACCGGCACGACCATGCCGGCACGACCTATCATTTCTGCTCGGACGGCTGCCGGAGCAAATTTGCCGCCGATCCTCAGCGCTATCTCGCGCCGGCCGGGGCCGTGGACGCCCCAATGCCCGAAGGCACCGTCTATACCTGCCCGATGCATCCGGAGATCCGCCAGAACGGTCCTGGATCCTGCCCGATCTGCGGCATGGCCCTGGAGCCGGCGGTCGCGACCGCCGACAGTGGCCCGAACCACGAGCTGATCGACATGACCAGGCGCTTCTGGATCGGCCTCGCTCTGGCGCTGCCGGTCTTTGTCCTGGAAATGGGCAGCCATCTGGTGCCGGCGCTGCATCATCTGGTGGCGCCGAGAACCTCGATCTGGCTGCAGCTGATCCTGGCGACGCCCGTCGTGCTCTGGGCCGGCTGGCCGTTCTTCGTGCGCGGCTACCAGTCGCTGGTCACGCGCAACCTCAACATGTTCACGCTGATCGCCATGGGCACTGGCGTCGCCTGGCTCTACAGCATGGTAGCGGCCCTGGCTCCGCAGATCTTCCCGGCCGCGTTCCGCGCCCAGGACGGCACGGTCGCGGTCTATTTCGAGGCGGCCGCGGTCATCACCGTGCTCGTCCTGCTCGGCCAGGTCCTGGAGCTGCGCGCCCGCGACCAGACCTCGGGCGCCATCAGGGCGCTGCTCAATCTCGCCCCCAAGACGGCCCGGCGCATCGCCGCCGACGGCAGCGAGGAGGAGATCGCGCTCGATCTCGTGGCGGTCGGCGATCGGCTGCGGGTGCGTCCGGGGGAAAAGGTGCCGGTCGACGGCCGGGTGGTCGAGGGCCGCTCGTCGCTGGACGAATCCATGGTGACGGGCGAATCCATGCCGGTCGGCAAGGGCGAGGGCTCGGCCGTCATCGGCGGCACGCTCAACCAGTCGGGCGGCCTGGTCATCGAGGCCGAGAAGATCGGGCGGGACACCATGCTCGCCCGCATCGTCCAGATGGTCGCCGAAGCCCAGCGCTCGCGCGCGCCGATCCAGCGGCTCGCCGATACCGTCTCGGGCTGGTTCGTGCCGCTGGTGATCGTCATCGCCATCATTGCCTTCGCGGTCTGGGCCACTGTCGGCCCGGAGCCGCGCTTCGCTCATGGGCTGGTGGCGGCCGTCGCGGTGCTGATCATCGCCTGTCCCTGCGCCCTCGGCCTTGCCACGCCCATGTCGATCATGGTCGGGGTCGGCCGCGGCGCCGGGCTCGGCATCCTCATCAAGAACGCCGAGGCGCTCGAGCGCCTCGAAAAGGTCGACACGCTGGTGGTCGACAAGACCGGCACGCTCACCGAGGGCAAGCCCGCGGTGACCGCGGTCGTGCCGGCCAACGACCATGCCGAGGACGCGGTGCTGCGGCTCGCCGCCGGCGTCGAGCGGGCGTCGGAACATCCCCTGGCGCTGGCGATCGTCGCGGCAGCCGAGGGCAGGGGGATCGCCCTGCCCCCGGTCAGCGACTTCGATTCGCCGACCGGCAAGGGCGCCAAGGGCCTTGTCGAAGGCCATAGGGTCGTGATCGGCAATGCCGCTTTCCTGGAGTCGGAAGGCATCGCGCCCGGCACCGCGGCCGAAGCTGCCGACGGCCTGCGCCGGGACGGCGCCACGGCGATCTTTGTCGGCATCGACGGCAAGATCGCCGGCACGATCGCCATTGCCGATCCGGTCAAGCCGACGACGCCGGAAGCGCTCAAGACCCTCCGGGAGCAGGGCCTCCGGATCGTCATGCTGACCGGCGACAACCGCGTCACCGCGGCAGCCGTCGCGCGCCGGCTCGGCATCGACGAAGTCGAGGCCGATGTCCTGCCGGACCAGAAAAGCGCCGTGGTGGAGCGCCTGAAGCGCGAGGGCCGCGTGGTTGCCATGGCCGGCGACGGCGTCAACGACGCACCGGCGCTCGCCGCCGCCGATGTCGGCATCGCCATGGGCCACGGCACCGACGTCGCCATCGAGAGCGCCGGCGTGACGCTGCTCAAGGGCGATCTCAACGGCATAGCCAAGGCCCGCCAGCTCTCCCGGGCCACCATGGCCAATATCCGGCAGAACCTGGTCTTCGCCTTCATCTACAACGCCGCCGGCGTTCCGGTGGCGGCCGGGCTGCTCTATCCCGTCTTCGGCGTCCTGCTGTCGCCGATCCTGGCCGCCGCAGCCATGGCCTTGTCGTCGTTCAGCGTCATCGTCAACGCGCTGCGCCTGCGCGTCCAGAAGATCTGATTTTTCACATAAAATCATGCGATTGACTGACGATATGAAAGTGCATTGAGAGATGAATTCCAGGTTGTGCGGGCAGGGGGCATGCATCGCCCTGCCCGCCGAAGCGCTCGCCGCAGCAAGCAAATGCGGATAGCGTGCACGGGTCCCGAAAAATCTGCCACGAGGCCCGAAAAACCGTGCCGATCGCCGCCGATTCCGTCACGATCCTCGCTTCCGTCGCAGTCCTGTGGGCCTTGGCGGCGGTCTCTCCGGGGCCGAATTTCGTCCTGACGGCACAGCTTGCCGTCACGCGGTCGCGACGCGACGGGCTCATGGCGGTCGGCGGCATAGGCTTCGGCACCGTCATCTGGGGTTTTGCCGGCTGTTTCGGCGTCCAGGCGCTGTTCGTTGCGGCGCCATGGCTCTATGCCGGCCTGAAGCTCGCCGGCGCGGCCTATCTGATTGGCATGGGCCTGCGGCTCATCTGGCAAAGCCTTGGCCCGCGTGGCGCCGCCGGCGAACCGGCCGATGCCGCGGGCGGCCAGATCTCGCGGCGGCGCTCGGCCTTCGTCCTCGGCCTCGTCACCACGATCGCCAATCCGCGCTCGGCCGTGTCGGTCGCCAGCATCTTCGCCACCACCATGCCGGCCAAGCCGCCGCTGGGCCTCGGCGTCATGGTGATCGCCGTCATGGTGGCGGTCTCGGTCGCCTGGTACGCGATCGTCGCCTTGCTGTTCACGCTCGGCGGGCTCGCCGGCGCTTATCGGCGCGGTCGTCGCTGGGTCGACCGGATCACCGGCGCTTGCTTCCTGGCGTTTGGCGCGCGGCTCGCCATGGAACGATGAGCGGTGGCGCGAGACAGCACAAAGGCCGGCAACGCAAGGACTTGGCGGCAACGCCTGGACATTGCCGGGGCCTGTTCCGGAGACTCATTTAGGTTCCATAATATGTCTTATGCGAATCATCGATGCCGGTATCCGCCGACGATGGAATGTCTCCCCTGATACGGTATGGCGCCCGTCCAATGCACCGGCGGGCTGACGATCGCCGTCATGCCGCGATCGCCTAGCGACCCGCGGCGTTGATCGTGTCCGGTCCCGGCGCCATCTGAAGCGACCGTGTGATCCCCTGGCGCATCCGACCCAACCGATCGAGGCCGTCCATGTCCTATTTCGATTGCTATCTGATCCCGGTGCCCACGGCGAAGCTGGCCGCCTACAAGGATTTTTCGGCGCGGATGGCCGTGGTCTATCGCGAGCACGGCGCAGTGCGGCTCGTCGATTGCGTGCTCGATCCCGACACCGTCGACGGCGCGCAGTTCCATGCCGACGGCGCGCAATCCGCGCTCGAAGGCGCAGCGCTCCGGGGCTTTCCGGCGGCCGCCGCCGTGCGCGAGGGCGAGACCGTCGTGCTCTCCTGGACCGAATGGCCGAGCAAGGAGGCGCGCGACGCGGCCTTGCCGCGCGTGCTCGCGGATCCGCGGGTTCAACCCGACGATGATCAGGAGATGATTTTCGAAGGCCGCCGCCTGATCGCCGGCGGCTTTCTCGCGCTGCTCGACCTCGCGGCCGCTGACCGAGGCGGAAAATAGGCCCTGGCCGCCCGCCGGTCAGCCGAAGGTCGCAAGCGTTACCCTGGCCGCCTGCAGGAATTGCATCCGTGCTGCGCATGCCCCTTCGCTCCGACGGCGAAGCTCGGCGCCCTCGCCCGCCAGGACCAGCATGGCCGCGGCGATTTCCGGCTCTGACAATCCGGCCTGCCGGCAGAGCTGGGCCAGCGCCTCGCGGCAGGCCTTCCTGGCTTCGCGCGTGCCTTGCCCGTCGCCCTGGCCATCATGACCGCCGTCCGGGCTCTGACCGGACATCCGGCCGTCGCGATGGTTGCGACCGATCCTCTCGGCCGCCCGTTCGATCCAGCCCTGCAGCCGCGCCTTCGCCGCGCGCCGGCGCGTCGCCGCCGTGGCGCTCCGGAGCCGATCGCCCGCGAGGCGCCGGTCGTCTTCGACATGCGGATACGGCCCTGCCGCCCATGAGGCGGGCTCGAACCGACGGGGCAAGGTCCGGTCGATCATGTCCCGGTTCGGCTGTGTGTCCTGTGCCATGGCGTGCCCCTGCTGGTGTTGCCCAAGCCCGCGCCTCTTCGTTGCGCGAAGAGCGCAGCCCCTGCCCGCATGCGATCGGCCAGCGTCGAACAAGGCTTCCGACCGGCTGCGCACGCCGCGCCCAGTCGCGTCGCGGCTCGCCTCTACGCGGCCCTCGGGTCCGGAAAGTCGGCCGAAGCCCCGTATCCGGTCCGTGGAAGCTTGTTCGTGTCTCGGTTTCGTTATAAAAGGAGAATGTCTCCGCTTTTTATACGGAGACACTCTCCGTTTATCAAGGGGTTTCTTCCGTGGCCCAACAGGGCGAGCCGGCCGCCGGCCGAAAACCGAGAGCCGACGCGGCACGCAATCACGCCCGCCTGCTGGCGACCGCGAAGGCGGTTTTCGCCGCCAAGGGGTCGAATGCCAGCCTCGACGAGATCGCCCGGATCGCGGGCGTCGGCGCAGGCACGCTCTACCGTCATTTTCCCAACCGCGATGCTCTGGTCGCCGCGGTCTTCCGCAACGAAACCGAGCAGCTGGTGGCGGCCGCGGATCGGCTCGCCGGCATGCACCCGCCCCTTCCGGCGCTGCGCGAGTGGCTCCTGGTCTTCGTCGACTTCGTCACGGCCAAGCAGGGCATGCAGGAATTGCTGGAGCCGATCCTCGTCGGCATGAACGAGCTCAAGTCGGAGTCCTCCGCGCGGATGAAGCAGGCGGCCTCGCAACTGGTCGATGCCGCGGTGGCGAGCGGCGACATCAGGCCCGGCCTCGATCCCCTGGACCTGCCGCTCGCCCTGGTGGGCGTTGCGAAATTCAGCCCGGACGGCGACGGCGCACCGGCGGCAAGACGGCTCGTCGATATCCTGATTGCCGGCGTCCGCGCCGCGCGATAGGCGGTCGGACCGCCGCCGCACCGCGCCATCGCGCGTGAAGGCTCGGCCGGTTGCGCAGGATCGCCGACTGCGGCTTTTCCCGCTGCACCGACGGCATGCGATATGCCGGAAGCTGCCCATCGCGCCTGAAAAAGAGCCGTCGTTCGGCGGGTCAGCGACGGATCTCCTCATCGCCCGGCGGCTCGAACAGGGCCGCCCATGAGTCGAGGTCTTCCGGATCGATGGTGGCTCCGGACGGCGCGTCGCGGTTGCGGGCGGCGACCCGTCGCTTCAGCTCCTCGATCGGCGCCGCGAGATAATGCAGGCGCGTCGTCGCACCATGAGCCGCCGCGGCCGACCGATAGGCGTCACGTTCCGCACGTGACCAGAAGCCGTTTTCGAGGATGACGCTGACGCCGCCCGCCAGCAATTGCTGGCCGAGCGCCCATTGCAGCTGTTCCACCCGCTCGCGCATGGTCTCGTCATGGAGGCTGGAACCGAGCGCCAGAAGCCATTCGTCGGGCGAAAAGCGGATGCCCTCCCCGGCGGTTTCGAGCCGGCGCGCCAGTGTGCTCTTGCCCGAGCCCGGCAGGCCGCAGATGAGGTGCAGCGTGGCCATGCTGCGATCCTAGCGGCGTCGGGGCCCCAGGTCGCGTCGAGCGGTGCGACGCGCAGGCCTTTTCGCGATGCCTCCCGTTCAATGCGCGGCGCCCGCCACATGCCGGAGCTTGTCGGGATTGCGCACGACATAGATGGCGACGATGCCGCCACCGGCGATCTCGAGGGCCGTCGTCTGCAGGATGCCGTCGCGCTCGACCGTGACGAAGCCCGGCAGGCCGTTGATCCGGCCATAGCGCACGAGCTTCGACGGCGCGGCGGCAAAGAACGGCGCGAAACGGCCGAAGAAGCGCGTGACCTGGTCGCGCCCGGCGGTCGGCTCCTTGCGGGCAGGCGCCCTCCCGCCGCCGTCGGCATAGAGGATGACGTCGGCCGCGAGCAGGCTGCGCAGGGCGGCCGTATCGCCCGCGCGCGAGGCCTGGAAAAAGGCTTCGGCAATCGCCAGGCCCTGCTCCGGCGCCACGGGGTAGCGCGGCCGGTCCGCACGGATATGGGCGCGGGCGCGGCTTGCCAGCTGCCGGCAGGCGGCCGGTTCGCGTCCGATCGTCGCGGCGATCTCTTCGAAGTCGAGGCCGAAGACGTCGTGCAGCAGGAAGGCGGCGCGCTCCAGCGGCGACAGGCGTTCAAGAGCCATCAGGAGCGGCAGGGTGACGTCGTCGCACTCCGCCTCGCCGGTTTCGACCAGCGGTTCCGGGAGCCAGGGTCCGAGATAGGTTTCGCGCCTGCGCCGTCTCGCCTTCAGTCGGTCGAGCGCCAGGCGCGTCACGACACGCCGCAGGAACGCCTCCGGCTCGCGCACGGCGGCGCGATCGGCGGCGAGCCAGCGCAGGAAGGCGTCCTGGACGGCATCTTCGGCATCCGACACCGATCCCAGCATCCGATAGGCGATCCGGACGAGGCCGGGACGCAACGGCGCGAAAGCGGCCGCCGCGTCCCGATCCTGCGGCGGCGTCATCAGGCCGCCGCCTTCGCTTCGGCCGGATGGACGGCCCTGAAGCCGATCTTGATCCGGTTCCAGGCGTTGACGAGGCCGATCAGCAGCGTGAGCTTCACCTGTTCAGCCTGCGTGAAGTGACGGCTGAGCGCCGCATAGGTCTCGTCAGGCGCATGGGTCAATGAGATCAGCGTCAGCGCTTCGGTCCAGCCGAGTGCCGCCTTTTCGCGGTCGGTATAGAGCGTCGACTCGCGCCAGGCTCCGAGAAGATGCAGCCGGTCTTCGGTCTCGCCGAACCGCCGCGCGTCGATCACGTGGTGATGGATGCAGAAGGCGCAGCCATTGATCTGCGAGGCTCTGGTCATGACGAGTTCCTGCAGCCTCGGATCGAGCTCGCCGTCGCGCAGCGTCTTGCCGAGCTCGATCCATGGCTGCATGGCCGCCGGATTGGCAGCAAAGGGATCCAAGCGTGTCGTCATGGCCATCTCCTCATGGGGCGTGCGGAGACAGGACGACATGGGGGCCTCGTTTGTGACATGCGGGATCGGCCTTTTTCCGAAAGCCGGCGATGAACCGGAATGTCCGAGCATGTCCACGCGTCACTGCCCGTCGCAACGGCGCGGACGGCAGCGACGAAGGCGGCAACTCCGTGGCGCGCCGGGCATGTCCGCCACGCGGCATTTCGGCTCTTCCCGCGCCGCTGTTCAGATGGAATGCTGTGGCGCTCGCCTCCCTTACAGGACCGCCCGCCATGACATCGGTCGATTTCGTCAATGTCTTCACCCATGGCGGAGCGGGCGGAAACCCCTGCCCGCTGGTTGCCGACGCCCGCGGCATGAGCGCCGGCGAGATGCAGGCCGTGGCGAGGGCCCATGGCCATGAATCCGGCTTCGTCCTGCCGGCCGAGACGGAGGACCACGATCTCGCGCTGCGCTTCTTCGTGCCGAACCATGAAATGGAAATGTGCGGCCATGCCACGGTGGGCGCGCTCTGGCTGCTGGCGCGCCAGGGGCGGCTCGCGGCGGGATCGACGGTGCGGGTGGCGACGCGCGCCGGACCGGTCACCGGCTTCCTGACAATGGGTCCGGATGGCGAGCCCCAGGTCGAGATCACCCAGCCCGCGGGCCGCGTGGCGCCGCTGCCGCGCGACCGGACCGACGACGTTCTGGCCGCGCTCGGCATCGGGCGCGACGCGCTCGCCGACCTGCCCGTGCACAATGCCGTCACCGCGAGAACCAAGACCCTGGTGCCGATGAAGGACGTGGAGCGGCTCGATGCGCTCGTCGCCGACCCCGCCGCGATCGAGCGGGTCTGCCGTGCCATCGGCTCGACCGGCCTCTATCCCTATGCCGTCGCGAGGCCGGCGGAGCGGACTTTCGAGGCCCGCCAGTTCCCGCGTTCGTCGGGCTACCCGGAGGATGCGGCAACCGGCATTGCGGCCGCCGCCCTGGCCTTCGGCCTGCTCGCCGATGGCACCATCACCGCAGACGATCGCCCGATCCGCATCTTCCAGGGGCGCGCAATGGGCCGACTTTCCGAGATCCGCGTCCGGATCGGTTTTGCCGGCGGCCGTGCCATCGGCTGCCTGATCGGCGGCGCCGTGACGCCGCGGGCCGATGGCATGGGCGAACATTGATCCCGGGCGCGGGAACGGCGCCCCCCGCCTCGCACGCATCCGGTCCGACATCATCTTGCGTGACGGCGGCGGAGCATGCCGCCTAAGCCACCGCCTCTACGGGGCGCGCGTGGATCAGCACGTCGAGCACGAGCATCAGCACCACGCGACCTTCCGGGTCGGCCAGTTCCGTCTTGAAGATGGCGACGGCGTCGCGCCGCTCCGGCCGCAGCGTCACCTTCTGCACCTCGGTCCGCCCGGTCAGCGTCGTTCCCGGACGGACGGGCGCCGGCAGGCGGATCTCGAAGCTCCGCCCGACAATGCCGGCGACCTTCGACCAGACCGCCTCCACCACCATCCGCTGGTAGATCGCCATCGTGTGAAAGCCGCTGGCGATGAGGCCCTTGAACGGGCCGGCCGCCGCCGCGACCGGATCGATATGGATCGGCACGGGGTCATATTGCCGGGCGAACTGAAGGACTTCGGCCTCGCTGACCAGATAGCTGCCGAGCTGGAACTGCTGACCTTCGACAAGGTCCTCTGCATAGAGCATTGCCTCTCCTCCCCCGTGCAGCGCGCAGCGCATGCGGGGCTCATCGACCGGCCGGACCGCACCCGGCCGTTCTCGCCTGCGGCGCGCCGGCGCGTTCCGCCTGCCGCCCCGGCATCCGGCCGACTCTATGGGAGAATCCCGCCGCCTCGCCATTCCCTCAAACGTCATGGGCGGCACGCCCGACGGCTTTCGCGTGACGGCGCCGTGTCAGGCTGCGCCGGTCGCCTTCTCGACGACACAGAACGTATTGCCGTCGGGATCGGCCAGAACGACGTAGTCAGCAGCTTCCGGATAGCGCCAGTCGACACGCTGCGCGCCCAGCGAAAGAAGCCGCCCCACCTCCGCCTCGCGGTCGGCGGCATAGAGGTCGAGATGATGGCGCTGGTGCGTCCGCGGATCGGACGACACGATGGTGATCGCCATCTGCTGTCCATCGCCAGCAGCGGGCACCAGGATCGCCCAGTCCTCCGACGGTTCGCGCAGGGGACGATAGTTCAATGCGGCGCACCAGAAGGCGATGGCGCGCGGAACGTCCCTCACCCCCCAGACGATCGAGCCGATCCTCAGCATGACATCCTCCCGCCGGCTGTCCGACCGAACAACCCGCCAGACGCACAGGGGTTGCGGGCTCGGGAGCCGACGCGCGCGCCGCCGGCGCCATCGCGCAAGAAACGGGGTGTGGCGAGCTCTCGCCCTGTTCTATCAAGCCTCCGCCATCCGTCGACAGCAGGAACCCTTGTCCAATGACCGCCCTTTACGCATTGAGCGCGCTCGCGCTCGGCGCCATGATCTCGATGCAGCCGCCAATCAACGCCCAGATCGCCCTCAGGCTCGGCAGTCCGCTGGCCGCCGCCAGCTGCTCGATCGCCATCGGCCTGGTCATGATGCTCGCGGCCTGGGCCGCCACGGGCCGCGCCGAGCTGTCCTGGCCGAAGCTTCTGGCCTTGCCCTGGTGGGCGCTCGTCGGCGGTGCGGTCGGCGCCCTGTTCGTGCTGGGCGGCGTACTCGTCGCGCCGAAGCTCGGTGTCGCGGTCTTCTTCGTCTCGGTGGTGCTCGGCCAGGTCGTCGGCGCCGCGCTGATCGATCAGCTCGGCGCCTTCGGACTTGCCGGCCACGGCATCACCTGGCCGCGGGCCCTGGGCATCGGCCTGGTGATCGTCGGCGCGGCGCTGACCCATGCCGAGGCGCTGCTGAAGCCATGATGCGTGGCGGTGGCGGACGCCCGGGATGCGCCGCGGGGCACGCCTAGTCCACCAGCACCTCCTCCGGCGGCAGAGCCGCCGGGGCTCCCTCGGCAAGATAGCGGGCGACGATCGCGGCCAGGCTGAGCGGCGTCAGCGCCTCCCCGGCCCCGGCGAGATCAGCTATCGGCCACCAGCGATGGCAGTCGATCCATTGCGCCTCCGTCTCATCCGCCATGACCGGCGTGAAACGCGGCATCTCGACGATGTGATACAGCTCCCGCTGCGAGATGCGCCGGCCTGCCCAGTCGAAGGTGTGGTGCCGGCGCCAGACGAGCGGGCCGATGGCGAAGCCGTCGATCCCCAGCTCCTCCAGCAGCTCGCGCCGGAGCGCACCCTCCACGGTCTCGCCGCCATCGAGGCCGCCGCCCGGCGCGATCCAGAAACAATCCCCTTCTGGCGGCCGCAGCCGGAACAGCAGGATCTCGCGCTCCGGCGTCAGGATCAGCGCCCGTACCGCGCGCCGTTCCACGACGACAGGCATTTGGCTCATGCCGCACCGCCGGCGAGCCGCTCAAGCGAGCGCTGCAGGTTGTCGCGCGCCGCCTGTTCGCAGGCGGACCGAAAGATCGCAGTCCGGTAGATGGCCTCGCGGGCCAGAAAGCGCCGGAGGACGGCGGCCCGGCCGGTCCGCCAGTCCGCGTCCGGAACATGCGCATATTCACGGCGCACCGCCGCCTCATAGGTGTCGAATGTGTCGGGTGCCGCGCCGAGAATGGCAAGATCCATGTCGAGGAACAGCGCCGCGTCATGCTCCGCCGCCGCGTCACCGAAGACCGGCGGCTCATGCCCGGCCGTCGCCTCGATCATTGCGGCGATGCGGTCGAGCCGGCCGGGCTCGCAGCGGCCGGCAAGGCGCTCCCGGGCGAGCGCCGCGCTCAACGCCTCGTTGTCGGAGCGCCTGGCGTCGTAGACCGCATCGTGAAACCATATCGCCGCCTCGACCGCGTCCTCGTCCGCGATCGCCGCCCGGTTGGCGTGCGCGAGCGCCAGCAACGCCGCGATGTGGTCGAGGCCATGATAGCAGCGTCCGGGCTCGGCATAGAGGCCGGACAGGAACTGCCGCGTCGGCCCGTCGATCAGGCTCATGCCATCTCCTCCGGACGCCCTCTATCGCGCGCGACGATGGACGCGTCCAGCCCGGCACGCCATGTGCCGTCCGCGCCCGAGCCCAGCCGCCGCCGCCGGTTGCCAAAAAGCCGCGCGCCACGGAACCTGACGGTCTGGGGGGATCAACGATAGCGGCCAGACCCAGCGAGCCGCGACCTGAGGAGCACGCCCGTGACCGTTACCCTGCCGACACCCGACCAGATCCGTGCCGTCGCCGATCAATGCGGCCTGTCGCTGACGGACGAGGACATCGCCTCGTTCAGCGGCCTCTTCAAGGGCTCGATCGATGCCTACAACCTCGTCGCCGCCATGCCCGACGAGGTGCCCGAGGTCAAATATCCGCGCACGCCCGGCTACGCCCCGCCGCCGGAGGAGAACAGGCAGAACGCCTGGTATCGCAAGACCGAGGTGAAGGGCGCGGCGCGCGGCAAGCTGAAGGGCAAGCGGATCGCGCTGAAAGACAATATCATGCTGGCCGGCGTGCCGATGATGAACGGTTCGGCGACGCTCGAAGGCTACATTCCCGATTTCGACGCAACCATCGTCACCCGCATGCTCGATGCCGGCGCCGATATCGTCGGCAAGGTCCATTGCGAGCATTTCTGCCTGTCCGGCGGCAGCCACACCAATTCGACCGGGCCGGTCCACAATCCCCACAAGCACGGCTATTCCGCCGGCGGCTCGTCCTCCGGCAGCGGCGTGGTGGTCGCGACCGGCGAGGTCGACATGGCGATCGGCGGCGACCAGGGCGGCTCGATCCGCATGCCCTCCTCGTTCTGCGGCACCTATGGCATGAAGCCGACCTGGGGCCTTGTGCCCTATACCGGCATCATGCCGATCGAGATCTTCGTCGATCATACCGGGCCGATGACGGCCAATGTCGCCGACAACGCCCTGCTGCTCGAGGTGATCGCGGGCGACGACGGCTACGACCCGCGCATCAAGGCGCCGAAGGTGCAGGCCTATACCAAGGCCCTCGGCCAGGGGGTCAAGGGCATGAAGATCGGCATCGTCAAGGAGGGCTTCGAGCAGCCCGGCGCGGAGGCCAAGGTCAATGCGAGCGTCAGGCAGGCGGCGAAACGTTTCAAGAACCTCGGCGCGGCCGTCGAGGAGGTGTCGATCCCGATGCATCTCCTGGGCCCCGCGATCTGGACCCCGATCGGCACGGAAGGCCTCACCGCCACCATGATGTGGGGCGACGGCTACGGCCTCAGCCGCTCGGACCTCTATTCGACCTCGCTGATGGGCTTCCATCGGGGCTGGCGCGGGCAGGCCGATTCCCTGTCCGAGACCACCAAGATGTTCCTGATGCTCGGCACCCATATCAACAACACGTTCGGGCCGCGCTTCTACGGCAAGGCGGTGAACGTCTCCCGCCGCCTGAAGGCCGCCTACGACGCCGTGTTGGAGCAGTACGATCTCCTGCTGATGCCGACGACGCCGATGAAGGCGACGCCCCTGCCCGGCCCCGATGCGCCGCGCGAGGAGATCGTTGCGCGCGCCCTCGAAATGATCGGCAACACCGCCCCGTTCGACATCACCCATCACCCTGCCATGTCGCTGCCCTGCGGCATGGTCGACGGTCTGCCGGTTGGGCTCATGCTGGTCGGCCGGCATTTCGAGGAAATGACGATCTATAGGGCGGCTCACGCCTTCGAGCAGATCGGCGACTGGAAGACGATGTGATGGCCGCGCCGGGCGGCCGACGTGCCGGCCGCCCGGCATCTTCATCGTCCGCATCGCCACGGCCCACAGGACCGGCCTCCATGACGAACCCTTCCCTGCTGCCGGCCGGCTACATGCTGAAGCGGGTCGCCGCGCGCCCGGACTGGCTGGTGGCGCCCGGTGTCGACGACATCTATTCGGTCAGCGGCTGCATCTCCGCCGATTTCGCCGACTATATCGGGCATTGGCGGCATAACGGCTTCTGGCTGTTCGACAATCCCCGCCCGATGGTCGCGATCGCGACCGCGGAGGACATCGACCTCTCCGGTCTCACCCTCTTCTATTACGAGCTGTTCCCGCAGGCCTTCCACGAGGACACGCGCGCCTGGTCGGCCATTGCCGCCGATCCGGCCTTCGTCACGGCGGTCGAGCCGCCGCCATCGCCGGCGCTCGCCGGCTACGACGTCGCGACCTTCTCGCAGAACAACAAGGCAGAATGCTCGCCGCTCTCCTGCAACCACCTTGCCGGCAGGGCGGCGGTCAACCGCCATTGCCTGTTCACGAGCCTCGATGCGGCCCGCGCGGCGCTCGATGCCGGCCTTTTCGACAGGAGCGAGCCGGGACCGTTCCGCATCGTCGCGGTCCATCGGCTCGGCCCCATAAGCGCGGCCGAGGTCACGCCGGCCGGCCCGCGCTGAGCCGCGCGCTGATCCGTTCCGCCGCCTCGTTCAGCCGCACGACGAACCGCGCGCGCTCCTCGGGGCCCAGCCAGTCGCCGACAAAGGCCGTGCTGACCGCGGCCAGCGGGTAGCCCGCCCGATCGCGCACGGCCACCCCGATGCCGGAAATGCCGCGGGTGAACAGGCTGTCATGGCTCGAAAAGCCGCGGGCGCGGGCTTCATCGAGGGCGGCACGGAACGCCGCTTCGTCGAAATCGGCATGTTCGGCGACATAGCGGCCGAGATTGGCGGCGACGATGGCCTCCGCCTCCTCGACCGGCAAGGCGGCCAACAGCGCCATGCTGCCCGCGCCGCGGCCGATGGGCACCTGGCTCCCGACCTTCAGCACCAGTGTCTGGATGCGGGCGCTGCTTTCCTGGCGCGCCGCGCAAACGGCGTCGAGGCCCGAGCGAATGCTGAGATAGACGGTCTGGCCGATATCCTCGACAAGCCGGGCGAGCTCCGTCGCCGCCGCGCGCGCAACCGGATGCCGGGCCGCGGCCACGATGCCCAGCGCGTGGATCTCCTGTCCCAGGAAGAAGCGCCGCGACGCTGCGTCGCGCTCCACCCAGCCGATCTCGCCGAGCATGTCGAGGACGCGATGCACCGTCGGCCGCGGCAGCGCGGTTGCCGCCACCAGCTCGGCCAGGCCCGCCCCCTCGGGCCCGCCGCGCGCGATCGCCCGCACCAGCAGCGCCGCGCGATTGAGACTGCCCGCCGCCCCGCTCATGCCTCAGCATCCATGAGAAATATCCGAATATTGGACATCAATGCCATCGCATCATGCATGCCATGATCTTCACGAAGCTTTACTTCCGTTGACTTGCGTGATCCATGCCATAGCATGGCGATCAATACGGAATATCCATTATTCGGATATTTTTGAAAGCACGCAACCGACCAAGGTTGCGACGGCGGGAGCGACAGGGCATGGCGAGCGACCCAACGATGACCTGTGCCGGCGCGGTGGTCGGCACGCTCGAAGCCCATGGCCTGAACCGCATCTATTGCGTCCCCGGCATTCAGAACGACTGGTTCTTCAATGCCCTGCACGATGCGCAGGGCCGGGTCGCGGCGATCCATACCAGGCACGAGCAGGGTGCCGCCTATATGGCGCTCGGTGCCGCGCTCGCGACCGGCCGTGTCCAGGCCTTTTCGGTGGTGCCCGGGCCCGGCCTCCTCAACACGGCGGCGGCACTCGCGACGGCCTATTCGACCAATGCCCCGGTCCTGTGCCTGACCGGACAGATCCCCAGCCGGGCGATCGGCCGGGGCATCGGGCTGCTGCATGAAATTCCCGACCAGCTCGGCATTCTCGAACGCCTGACCAAACAGGCGGGGCGCATCAGCGATCCCGCCCGGGCGGCCGCGCAGCTGGCCGAGGCGATCGCCGCCATCGGCAAGGGCCGCCCACGGCCGGTCGGGCTCGAAATCCCGCCGGACATCCTCGGTGCCCGTGGCGACTTTGCCGCCGTCGCGCCGCTCTCCACCGCGCCCGAGCCGGAACCCGATGCCGGACTGATCGCCGAGGCGGCCACGCTCATCGCCCAGGCGGAACGGCCAATGATCATCGTCGGCGGCGGCGCGCAGGCGGCGGGCGCTACGGTGCTGCACCTGGCGGAGCGGCTGCAGGCCCCGGTTCTCGCCTATCGCATGGGCCGCGGCGTTCTCGACGACCGCCACCCCCTCGCCATCACCCTGCCCGTCGGCCATCGCCTCTGGAAGAGCTGCGACCTCGTTCTGGCCATCGGCTCACGCGCTCAGATACCGTTCAGCAACTGGGGCAGCGATGCGGACCTCAAGCTGGTGCGGATCGAAGCCGACCCCACGGCTCTCGACGCCGTCCGCACGCCCGACCTTGCCCTGATCGGCCGCGTCGAGACCGTGCTGCCGCGCCTTGCCGAAGCGATCGACCGCAGCGCGCCGAAACGCGCATCGCGCGCCGAGGAAATCTCGGCGCTGAAACAGGCGGTCGCCCGCGAGGCGGCCGACATGCTGCCGCAGGTCGCCTTTCTGAACGCCATCCGCGAGGCCATCGGCGAGGACGGCATCCTCGTCGACGAGCTCACCCAATGTGGTTACGTCGCGCGCTTCGCCTATCCGGTCCACAAGCCGCGCACCTTCATTTCGTCGGGCTATCAGGGCACGCTCGGCTGGGGTTATGCCACCGGCCTCGGCGTCCAGGACGCCCGGCGCGATGCGGCCGTCGTCTCGATCAGCGGCGACGGCGGCTTCATGTTCAACGTTCAGGAGCTCGCGACCGCCATCCGCCACGACATTCCGCTGATCGCGGTCGTGTTCAATGACGGTGCCTACGGCAATGTCCGGCGCATGCAGCGCGAGCTCTACGACAACCGGGTGATCGCGACCGATCTTGCCAATCCGGATTTCGTCGCGCTCGGCCGCAGCTTCGGTATCGAAGCCGAGCGCGCCGCCAGCCCGGAAGCGCTGCGCCGCGCGGTCGCCGCCGCCGCCGAGAGGCGCAGGCCCGCCTTGATCGAGGTGCCGGTCGGCGACCTGCCCAGCCCCTGGCACTTCCTCGACATGCCAAGGGTGCGCGGCGGCTGATCCGGGCGCGACGCGCCGCCCATCATCAGCCGGCAAAAGACCGGCAGTGGTCCCGATCGCCAAGCGGCGGGCCCCATCAGGAGGAAAGAACCCATGACCGACGCGGCCTGGCGGCTGTCCCGCCGCACCCTCGCCATGCTGCCGCTGGCGCTCGCGCCGGCACGCCGCGCGGGCGCCGCTGGCTATCCGGAGCGCCCGATCACCTTCATCGTGCCCTACCCGGCCGGCGGCACATCCGACATCCTTGCGCGGCTTCTCGCCGAGCATCTGAAGGACAGGCTCGGCCAGCCCGTCGTGATCGACAACCGCCCCGGGGCAGGCTCGACAATCGGGGCCGGCATCGCCGCACGCGCTGCGCCTGACGGCTACACCCTGCTGATGGCCACCAGCACCACGCTCGCCATCAATGCCAGCCTGTTCCAGCGGCTGCCCTACGATCCGGTCGCCGATTTTGCCCCTGTATCGCTGGTCGCCGGCGTACCGCTCGCCCTGATCGTCAATCCCGCGCTCGGCATCCGCAGCCTCGCCGATTTCGTCGCCTATGCAAAAGCCCGGCCCGGCGAGCTCTCCTACGGCTCGGCCGGCAACGGCACGCCGCATCACCTTGCCGGCGAACTGTTCAAGACGGCGACCGGGATCGACGCCAAGCACGTCGCCTATCGCGGCAGCCTGGTCGCGATGAACGACGTCGTCGGCGGCCATATCCCGTTCATGTTCATGGACATGTCGCCGGCGCTGCCACTGATCGCCGCGGGCAAGCTCACGGCGCTGGCGGTCACGGCACCGCGGCGTGTCGCGGCGGCGCCTGACATACCCACGGTCGCCGAGATGGGCTATCCCGGCTACGAGGCGGTCGCCTGGCAGGCCCTGGTTCTGCCGGCGAAGGCGCCACCCGACATCGTCAGGCGCCTTCATGCCGAAGTCGCAAGCTTCCTCGCCACGCCGGCCCATCGCGCCAAGCTGATCGAGATCGGCCTCGAACCGCTCGGCGGGTCCACCGAGGAGCTCATCGCCTACATCAAGTCCGAGATCGCGCGCTGGGCCGTCGTGGTGCGCGCATCCGGCGCCCGCGTCGAATGACGCCCGCATCCCCCGAGAGAACGGATCCATGACGCGCGAGACGATCGAGACCGATGTTCTGGTGGTGGGTGCAGGTCCCGTCGGCCTGACGCTCGCCATCGATCTGGCGAGCCGCGGGGTCGACGTCGTCGTGGCCGAGCAGCGGCCGAAAGGAGCGCGGCCCGAACCGAAATGCAACCATGTCTCGGCCCGCTCGATGGAGATCTTCCGCCGCCTCGGCCTCGCCGGCGCCCTGCGCGCGGCAGGCCTGCCGGAGGACTATCCGAACGACATCAGCTACCGCACGAGCTTCACCGGTGCCGAGCTGACCCGTATCGTCATTCCCTGCCGGCGCGACCGCTACACCATGAAGGACGGCCCGGACGGCTGGTGGCCGACGCCGGAGCCGCCGCACCGCATCAACCAGATCTATCTCGAGCCCATCCTGGTCGCCCACGCCGAGGCCATGGCACGCATCCGCCTCCTCCATCGCACCGAGGTCGTTGCGGTCGACCAGGACGACGCCGGCGCGACCGCCGCGGCGCGCGGCCTGGACGATGGCGGGGACGTCGCCATCTGCGCCCGCTATCTCGTCGGCTGCGACGGCGGCCGCTCGCTGGTGCGCAAGGCGATCGGCGCCGCCTTCACGGGCGACGCCGTGGTGCAGCGGGTGCAGTCGACCTTCATCCAAGCCCCGGCCCTGATCGGCCTGCAGCGGCATGACAATGCCTGGGCGACCTTCGCGCTCAATCCGCGCCGGACCGGCAATGTCTACGCCATCGACGGCCGGGAAACCTGGCTCGTGCACAATTACCTGAAACCCGACGAGACCGATTTCGACGCGGTCGACCGCGACTGGGCGATCCGCACCATCCTGGGCGTCGGCCCCGCCTTCGACTATGCCGTGCTCTCCCGCGAGGACTGGATCGGCCGGCGCCTCGTCGCCGACCGCTTCCGCGACCGCCGGCTGTTCATCGCCGGCGATGCCGCCCATATCTGGGTACCCTATGGCGGCTATGGCATGAATGCCGGCATCGCCGACGCGGCCGGCCTCGCCTGGCTGATGGCCGCGCACATTGCCGGCTGGGCGCCGGCAGGCATTCTCGACGCCTATGAGCGCGAGCGCCTGCCGATCACCACCCAGGTCTCGCATTTCGCCATGGACCACGCCCACAAGGAGATCCGCAACCGCCAGGGCGTTCCGGCCAATATCGAGGCGGAAGACGAGGCGGGCGCAGCGGCGCGCGCCGCGCTCGGGCGGGCGACCTACGATCTCAACGTCCAGCAATATTGCTGCGCCGGGCTCAATTTCGGCTCCTATTACGACCGGTCGCCGCTGATCGCCTATGACGGCGCCGCCCATCCCGGCTATTCCATGGGCAGTTTCACGCCGTCCACCGTGCCGGGCTGCCGCACCCCCCACGCCTGGCTCGCCGACGGCACCTCGCTCTATGATGCGAGCGGGTCCGGCCATGCGCTGCTGCGGCTCGATCCGGCCACCGATCCCGGCCCGCTGCTGGCCGCCGCCGCCGCCCGCGGTCTGCCCCTGAAGCTGATCGACCTCGCTCCCGACCTGATGCCGGAAGCCGGTGACCGCACATTGATCATCTCGCGGCCGGACCAGCATGTCGGCTGGCGCGGGACGGCCGCGCCGGCCGATCCGCTCCAGCTCATCGACCGGCTGCGCGGCGCGGCGCCGGCTCAGCCCTAGATCCGCTGGTCCTTGATGGTGTTCATCACGAAGCTGGTCTCGATCGAGGCGACACATTTCAGCCGGGCGATCTTTTCCTTGATGAAACGCTCGTACTGGTCGAGGCCGCCGGTCATCACCTTCAGCACATAGTCGCGCGAGCCGGTGACGAGGTGGCATTCCAGCACTTCGTCCCAGCCGCGCACCGCCTCCTCGAACATCACGATCTCGTCCTCGTTCTGCCGGCTGAGCCGGATCGTGGCGATCGCCGCCATGGTCCAGCCATGGGCCGCGGGATCGACGCGCGCGCCATAGCCGCGAATGATGCCGGCCTCTTCCAGCCGGCGCAGCCGCCTGAGGCAGGGCGACGGCGAGAGGCCCACCCGCTCGGCCAGCTCCTGATTGGTGATCCGCGCATTGGCCTGGAGCTCGCGGAGGATCCGGCGGTCGATGTCGTCGGCAATTTTCTGCTGCATGGCGAGCTATCTACGGCAGGAAAATGCCACGGCCAAGCGCCACCCGCGCAAAAGTCGCAAGGAACCACCGCAATGATTTGCTAGGATCGCGCAAGCGCTTGATCCCCACCGAAGCGAGGCTGCCCGTGACCGCTCCGAGACCCTCCAAGACCCATGTCGGCAACCATCGCCTGCATCCGGAAACGCTGATGCTCGGCTATGGCTTCGATCCCCTGCTGTCGGAAGGCGCGGTCAAGCCGCCGGTCTTCCTGACCTCCACCTTCGTGTTCAAGACCGCCGAGGAAGGCCGCGACTTCTTCGACTTCGTCGCCGGCCGGCGCGAGCCGCCGCAGGGCACCGGCGCCGGCCTCGTCTATTCGCGCTTCAACCACCCGAACAGCGAGATCGTCGAGGACCGGCTGGCGGTCTATGAGGGCGCCGAAGCCTGCATCCTGTTTTCCTCGGGCATGTCTGCGATCGCAACCACCCTGCTCGCCTTCGCCCGGCCCGGCGACGTGATCCTGCATTCGCAGCCGCTCTATGGCGGCACCGAAACGCTGCTGACCCGCACCTTCGCCGCTCTCGACATCGCAGCCGTCGGCTTTGCCGACGGCGTCAGCGAGGCGGCCGTGCGCAAGGCCGCGGAAGAAGCGCTCGGCAAGGGCCGCGTGTCGGTCATCCTGATCGAAACGCCGTCCAACCCGATCAACAGCGTCATCGACATCGCATTGATGAGCCGCATCGCCGACACGATCGAAAGGGCGCAGGGCCACCGCCCGGTGATCGCCTGCGACAACACCTTGCTCGGCCCGGTGTTCCAGCGGCCGCTCGATCACGGCGCGGACATTTCGCTCTATTCGCTGACCAAATATGTCGGCGGCCATTCCGACCTGATCGCCGGCGCCGCGCTCGGCAGCGTCAAGATGATGAAGCCGATCAAGGCTCTGCGCGGTGCCATCGGCACGCAGCTCGACCCGCATTCCTGCTGGATGCTCGGCCGGTCGCTGGAAACGTTGAGCCTGCGCATGGAGAAGGCCAACGACAATGCCAGGGCGGTGGCCGAGTTCCTGCGCGACCACCCCAAGGTCGAGCGCACCTACTATCTGCCCTTCCTCGCCGAGGGCTCGGCCGAACGGCGCGTCTATGACGCCCAGTGCCTCGGCGCCGGCTCGACCTTCTCGTTCGACATCAAGGGCGGCGAGCGGGCGGCCTTCGCCTTCCTCAATGCGCTCGAGATCTTCAAGCTCGCCGTCAGCCTCGGCGGCACCGAGTCGCTGGCGAGCCATCCCGCGGCCATGACCCATTCGGGCGTACCGCTCGACGTGCGCCAGCGCATCGGCATTCTCGACACGACCATTCGCCTGTCGATCGGCGTCGAGCATCCCGACGATCTCATCGCCGACCTCGCGCAGGCGCTCGCCCGCGCGGACTGAGCCGGCCCGCGCCGCGTCAGGCGACGAGATCCTCGAGGCGGACCGGGAAGCGCCTGATGCGCACGCCGGTGGCGTGCCATATGGCGTTGGCGATCGCGCCGACCGTACCGGTAATGCCGACCTCGCCGACGCCCTTCACGCCAAGCGCATTGACGTAAGGGTCGTCCTCCTCGACGAGGATGGCTTCGAGCGAGGGCACATCGGCATTGACCGGGACATGGTACTCCGCAAGGTCGGCATTCATGATCCGGCCGGTCCGATGGTCGTGGACCGCCCCCTCCTGCAGCGCGAAGCCGACGCCCCAGATCATGCCGCCGAAATACTGGCTGCGCACCAGGCGCGGGTTGATGATGCGGCCGGCGGCAAAGGCCCCGATCAGCCGCGTCGCCCGCACCTGGCCGAGATCCGGATCGACCTTGACCTCGGCGAACACCGCGCCATGCGTATACATGGCATGGGCCTCCGCCGCCGCCGGGTCGCGCATCGCCTTGGCGAAGCCGACCACCTCGGCGCGGCCGGCGCGCCGAAGGATCTCGACATAGCTCTCGCTGCGCGTTTCGTCGTCGCGGCGGTGAAGCCGGCCGGACCGGGCGACGAGCCCGATATTGCCGGCGCCGAACAGCGGCGACGCCGGATCGGCGCTGGCAAGCTCGGCGAGCCGCGCAAGCGCATCCTCGCCGGCATTGTGAAGCGCGAGCCCCGCGCTCGCCGTATGGCCCGAGCCACCGGCTATGCCGCCGTCGGGCAGGCTGGACCGGCCGGAATGGAACTCGACCTCGTCGATCGGCAGGCCGAGCGCCTCCGCCGCGATCTGGGCGAGCGCCGTCCAGGCGCCTTGCCCCATATCGGCGCCGCTCGTCTCGACCAGCGCGGTGCCGTCGGCGCGCAGGGTCGCGCGCGCCTCGGCCGGAAAGTGCGGGCAGCGGAACAGTGCCGTGCCCATGCCCCAGCCGACCAGGAAACCTTGCCTGTCGCGCATCTGCCTCGGCGCGAGCGGGCGGCCGGCCCAGCCGAACCGCTCCGCCCCCTGCGCATAGCACTCGCGCAGGGCCTTGGACGAAAACGGCCGGCCGGTCCCGGGTTCGGTTTCCGCGTAATTGGCCAGCCTGAAGGCGAGCGGATCCATGCCGCAGGCTTCGGCGGCCTCGTCGATGGCGGTTTCGAGCGCAGCCGAGCCCGACGCCTCGCCGGGAGCGCGCATCGGTCCCGGCGTGCCGGTATCGAGCCTGAGGCCGTCATGCTCGGCGAGGATGGCCGGGCTTGCATAGAGCGACAGCGACGCATTGGCCGCCGGCTCGATGAACTCGTCGAAGCTCGATGTCGCCGCAAGCGCATGGTGGTGCAGCGCCGTGATGCGCCCGGAGCCATCGGTGCCGATGCGCAGCTTCTGCCAGGTATGGCCGCGATGGCCGACCGGGCCGTACATCTGCGACCGGCTCAGCACCAGCTTGACCGGCCGGCCGAGCATGCGCGCCGCGAGCACGGCCAGGATCTGCGGCCCGTTGAGGATCGCCTTCGACCCGAAGCCGCCGCCGAGGAACGGCGAGCGGATGAGCACGTTTTCGGCGGGAATGCCGAAATAGGCCGCATAGGCGGCACAGCTCAGCGCCATCGCCTGATTGGGCATGTCGATGACGACACGGTCGCCCTCCCAGGCGGCGACAATGGCATGCGGTTCCATGGCATTGTGGTACTGCGCCGGCGTCGCGGTCTCGGTTTCCGTCACCCGCTCGGCGGCGGCGAAACCCGCGGCGAGATCGCCGAAGGCCGTCCGCGGCGGCGAACCGACGCCGACCGCCGCTGGCGCGAATGCCAGGCCGCTCGAGCGCCCGGTGCGTGGGCTCTCGACCGCATATTGCGGCTTCAGCAGCACCGCGCCCTCGGTCGCCGCCTCCAGCGTTTCGGCGATCACCAGGGCGATCGGCTGGTTGGCATAGCGCACGCCGTCATCCTGCAGCACCTCCACGCGGAAGCCGAAGGGTGGCATCTTTTCGTTCGGATCATGCGCCAGCGGCGGCCGGTTGGCCGGCGTCAGCACCTCGACGACGCCCGGATGGGCCTTGGCGGCGGCGACGTCGAGACGGGTCACCCGCCCGCGCGCGATGCTGCTGACGGCCGTGACGGCGTAGAGCAGGCCTTGCGGATGATTGTCGGCGGCATAGACGGCGCGGCCGGTGACCTTGAGGGTGCCGTCGCGGCGGGTCAGCGGCTGGCCGGCATTGGAGCCGTGCCGGCGCTGCTGGCTGAATCGGGGAGCAGTCTCAGGCGACATGGCGCGCTCCGGTCGTGGCGGAAAAGGCCGAGGCCGGCAGCGCCGGCATGGTCTCGGGCGTCCCTTCCAGGGCAAGGGTCAAGGCGCGCACGACGATGCGGCGCGCCAGCACGATCTTGAAGGCATTGTCGCCGGACGGACGCGCCTCGGCGAGCGCCCGGTCGGCGGCGCGGGCCAGAAGCTCCGCCGTCGGGCGCTCGCCGATCAGCAGCGCCTCGGCGTCCCGCGCCCGCCAGGGCTTTGCGGCGACGCCGCCCAGCGCGATGCGCGCGCCGGCGATCGTGCCGTCCTCGATGTCGAGCGCCGCGGCGGCGGAGACGACGGCAAAGGCATAGGAGGTGCGCTCGCGCAGCTTCAGATAGCGGGCATGGTGGCGGAACGCCGCCGCCTCTGCCGGCAGCCTGAGAGCGACGATGAGATCCCCGGGCTCCAGCACCGTCTCCCGTTCGGGCGTCGTGCCCGGCAGGGCATGGAGAAGGTCCAGAGGTATTTCGCGCGCACCACGGGCGCCCTCCACCTCGACCACGGCGTCGAGCGCGACGAGCGGCACGCAGAAGTCGGAGGGATGGGTGGCGATGCAGGCCTCGCTCCAGCCGAGCACGGCATGGAGGCGGTTGTCGCCCGCACGCGCATCGCAGCCGGTTCCCGGCGCGCGCCGGTTGCAGGCTGCCGCGGGATCGCCGAAATAGGCGCAGCGCGTGCGCTGCATGAGGTTGCCGCCGACCGTCGCCGCGTTGCGCAATTGCGCCGAGGCCCCCGACAGCAGCGCCTCGGCGACCGCCGGAAAGGCACGCGCGAAACGCGCGTCATAGGCAAGGTCGGCATTGCGGACGAGCGCGCCGATGCGCACGCCGCCGTCCGGCAGCCATTCGATGCGGTCGAGGCCGGGCAGCCTGGAAATGTCGATGACACGCTCCGGCCTGGCGACCCCGACCTTCATCAGGTCGACGAGATTGGTGCCGGCCGCCAGATAGGCCGAGCCCGGCAGAGCGCCGCTCGCCAGCGCTTCCGCGACGGTCGCCGGCCGCACATAGTCGAAACGGTTCATGCCGCGTCCCTCCGGTTCGCCGCCGTGATGGTTCTCTGCGCATCCAGCACGGCCTCGGTAATGCCCTGATAGGCGCCGCAGCGGCAGATATTGCCGCTCATCAGCTCGCGGATGCGCTCCGGATCGTCGCCGGCATGGCCTTCGGCGATGAGGCCGATGGCGCTCATGATCTGGCCGGGCGTGCAATAGCCGCACTGAAAGCCGTCATGGGCGATGAAGGCGGCCTGCACCGGGTGCAATGTCTCGCCGTCGGCCACGCCTTCGATGGTGGTGACCTCCGCCCCGTCGAGGCTCGCGGCGAGGATCAGGCAGGCGTTGAGCCGCCGCCCGTCGACCAGGACGGTGCAGGCGCCGCACTGGCCGCGGTCGCAGCCCTTCTTCGTGCCCGCCAGATCGAGCCGCTCGCGCAACAGGTCGAGCAGCGTCACGCGCGGGTCGTCGAGCGCGAGCGCGTGGCTCCGGCCATTGATCGTGAGGCTGATGGAGAGTGACATGGGGTACTCCATTCAGTGATCGTGATGTATGGATCGAAGTGGCCGCGAGGCGGCACGGACTTCGGCAATGGTGAGAGAGTGAGCGAGAACGGCCCGCCGGCCCCGATCGGGCGATCTGTGCCTCCGTGCACCGTCCCGATCCGCAACCTAGATATACGGAGGCAGCCTCCGCTTATCAAGAGGGGGACTGGCCTGTCCGAAAGGCGATTTCCGTTCGCGAGCCCGTTTCCGTTTGAGCGCCATGGCACCTGAGACCAAGAGCAAGCCCCGCAAGCCGCGCGCGGATTCGCTGCGCAACCGCGAACTGCTGCTCGAAGCCGCCACCGAGGTCTTCAGCGCCGGCGGTTCGCAAGCCAGCCTCGAGGCGGTCGCGCGTCGGGCCGGCGTCGGCATCGGCACACTCTATCGCCATTTTCCCACGCGCGAGGCGCTGTTCGAAGCGGTTTATCGCCGCGAGGTCGACCAGCTCGGCGATCTCGCCGACCAGCTCGCCCGCGCCGACGAGCCGGTCGACGCGCTGCGCCGCTGGCTGCATGCCAACGTCCGCCTCGTCGCGACCAAGAAGGGCATGATCGAAGCCCTGCAGCTCGGCGCGCACGGATCGAGCGAACTGAAGGCCTATTCGTTCGAGCGCCTCACGGCAGCGATCGGCCTTCTCCTGGCGCGCGGGGTCGCGGCCGGCGACCTGCGCGCCGACATCACGCCGGACGACCTGCTGCGCACCCTGGTCGGCATCTTCTATTCGCAGGGTCCGGCGGACTGGCAGCCGACCGCCCTGCGGCTGGTCGACGTTTTCGTCGACGGGCTGCGCAGGCATCGCGGCTGAGCATCGGCCTTCCGCCGGAGGGCCGCGCATTTCACGTAACTGCGCGCGCCCCGAACCACGGCAGTGTGTCCCGCAGCGCGGGCCAATGGAAGGCGATCACACCCCTTTGGTCTTGCCGGCGCGCCGGCCGCTGCCCCCGGCTGCCTTGGCCGCCGGAGCCTTGCGTTTGGCGGCGGCCGGCTTGGCGCTCTTCGCCGGCTGCGCGCCGTCCGCACCGGCCTTCGGGGCCCGGCCCTTCGGAACGGCGGCCTTGGCCGCCCCGTTCTTGACCTCGGCCTTGCTCCGCCGCTTCGCCACGTCGAGATGAACCGTGCCATCGCGGTAGCCGCAGGTGACCCGGTCCCCCTCGGTGATCTCACCCTTGAGCATGGCCTTGGCGAGCCGCGTCTCAATGAGCTGGCGGATCTGCCGCTTCAGCTCGCGCGCGCCGAATTCCGGCTGATAGCCGACCTCGGCGAGATGGTCGATCAGGCTCGCGTCGAAGACCAGCTCGACATCCTGGCCGCGGGCGGACTGGCGCACTTCGTCGAGCTGCAGCGACACGATGGTCTTGATCTGCTCCTTGTTCAGCGCGTCGAAAATGATGATCTCGTCGATGCGGTTGATGAACTCCGGCCGGAAATGGCGCCGCAGCACCTGCATGACGTCGTCGCGCACGGTGGCATTGTGGGTAAAGCCGATGGTCGAACGCGTGCCGCCCGTGATGATCTCGGAACCGAGATTGCTGGTGGCGATGATCAGCGTGTTGGTGAAATCGACCACCCGCCCCTTGCCGTCGGTCAGCCGGCCGTCGTCGAACACCTGCAGCAGCACGTTGTAGACGTCGGGATGGGCCTTCTCGATCTCGTCGAGCAGGATGACGCTGTAGGGCCGCCGCCGGATCCTTTCCGTCAGCTGGCCGCCCTCGTCGTAGCCGACATAGCCGGGCGGCGCGCCGATCAGCCGGGAGACCGCGTGGCGCTCCATATATTCGCTCATGTCGATGCGGGTCACGGCATTCTCGTCGCCGAACATCACCTGGGCCAGCGCCTTGGCAAGCTCGGTCTTGCCGACGCCGGTCGGGCCGAGGAACAGGAAGGTTGCGATCGGCCGGCCGCCGCGCGTCAACCCCGCCCGCGACAGCCTGATCGCGTCGCTCACCGCGCCGATCGCGCGCTCCTGGCCGATGACGCGCTCGTGCAGCCGCTCCTCGAGCCGCAGCAGCTTGTCCTTTTCCTGCGCGGTCAGCTCGGTGACCGGGATGCCGGTGAGCTTGGCGACGATCTCGGCGACGTCCGCGACCGAGACCTCGGCGGTGCTGGAGCCGAGCTTCTTGCGCCAGGCATCGTTCGCCTCGGCGAGCGCCTTCTGCTTGGCTGCGGCCTGCTGTTCGAGCTCGGTCGCCTTGTCGAACCGCCGGCGGCTCGTCTGATAGTCCAGCTCGCGGCGGATCTGGGCGATCTCCGCCTCCAGCTCCTGGATCTCCACCGGCCGCGACGTCGTCGACAGATGCACCCTGGCGGCCGCCTGGTCGATCAGATCGATCGCCTTGTCGGGCAGGAAACGGCCGGTGATGTAGCGGCTCGACAGCTCGGCCGCCGCAACGATCGCCGGGTCGAGGATCGTGACCTTGTGATGAACCTCGAACTTGTCGCGCAGGCCACGCAGGATGTTGACCGTCTGCTCGACCGTCGGCTCCGAGACCAGGACCGGCTGGAAGCGCCGCTCGAGCGCGGCGTCCTTCTCGATGTGCTTCTGGTACTCGGCGAGCGTGGTGGCGCCGATCAGGTTCATCTCGCCCCGCGCCATGGCCGGCTTGAACACATTGGCGATGTCGAGGCCACCCTCGCCGCCGCCCTGGCCGGCGCCGACGATGGTGTGCACCTCGTCGATGAACAGGACCAGGCCGTCCTGATTGGCCTTGACCTCCTCCATGACCTGCTTGACGCGCTCCTCGAACTCGCCGCGATATTTCGCGCCGGCCACGAGCGAATTGACGTTGAGCTCGACCAGGCGCTTGTCGCGCAGCACTTCCGGCACGTCGCCATGGATGATGCGCTGGGCCAGCCCCTCGACGATCGCGGTCTTGCCGACGCCCGGTTCGCCGATCAGGACGGGATTGTTCTTCTTGCGCCGGGCCAGCACCTCGATGGTCGTCTCCACCTCCTTCGAGCGCCCGATGACCGGGTCGAGCCGCCCTTCCCGCGCCATCAGCGTCAGGTCGCGGCTGACCTTGTCGAGCTGCGGCGTGTTGCTCGGCCCTGCGACCCGCCCCTCCTCGGCGCCCTTGCCGACCACCCGATCGGTCATCTGGCGCAGCGCCTGGACGGTCAGGCCGTATTTGTTGAGGAGATCGCCGGCGAAGCTCTCGGGCACCTCGGCGAGGCCGAGCAGCAGGTGCTCCGGGCCGATATAGGAATGGCCGAAGGCGCGCGAGGCGATGAAAGCGCGCTCCAGCGCCTTCTTCACCCGCGGCGACACGCCGATCTCCCGCTGGTTGGGATCCGGCTGGCCGCGCTCGCCGCCGAACTGGCGCTCGATCTGCGCGCCGAGTTCGGTCGGCGAAATCTTGAACTGCTTGAGGATCGCAAGCACCACGTCGCTCTCCAGCAGCGCCTGCAGCAGATGCTCGGTATCGACCTCGCGCCGGCCCGACTGCACCGCCCGCTCGGCCGCCCGCTGCAGCAGTTCCTTGGCCTTGTCGGAAAAGCGCCGCTCGAGATTGAGCGCGTCCCGCTCGGCTCCGCCGAAGCCCCGGCGCGGTGCTGCTGGCTGCGGCGTTTCCGTCGCGCCGGACATTCCGGGCCCCTGCCCGGCGAGACCGAAACCGCCGCTGCCGAACAGGGCTTCGAGCGGCGAAATATAGCGCTGGTGCCGGGTCAGCTGGGCATAGTGGTAGTCACAGACATCGAGCACGCGGCGCGCGCCGTCCTGTACGACGGTCACACGCACCGTCGCCGGCCGCTCGCCGCAGATATCGCAAAGGGAATGAGAAAACGTCATGTGATCCACCCTGGATGCCATGCTTCGGCTGATCGATTAGAGGAGCAAACGGCAAGAGGCGCAAGCGCGCCGGCGGTCGGCAGCCGGTCCCGGCCGGCCCGCGCGGCCGGCAAACCGTCGCGGGGCATGGCCCCGGCGGCGTCAACACAAAAATGCGAAATCAGCCTGCTATGAGGGGATTCGGACGCCTCTCGCCGTCATAGAATGCCAAGGACAGCACAGCCCATGCCTCCCGCTTCATCCGCAGCTCCCCAGACGGCCACCGCCCGCCGCGTCGTCGCCGTCGTGCTCGATGGCCTGCGCCGCGACTTCGTCCGCCCGGAGACGACGCCGGCACTTGCGGCGCTGCGCCGGCGCGCGAGCTGGTTCGCCGCGCACCGCACCGTGTTTCCGTCGCTGACGCGCGTCGTCTCGGCCTCGTTCGCCACCGGCTGCCGGCCCGCCAGCCATGGCCTTGCCGGCAACACCATCGCCCTTGCCGATGATGGCGCGCTCGCGCTGCACGATGTCGGCCGCCCCGACTTCATCGATCTCAAGCGCCGCCTCACCGGCTCGGTCCTCGCCCGTCCGACGCTGGCGGCCAGGCTCGCGCCACATGGCGGCGCGGTGATCGTCAACAATGTCTCTCCGGGCGCCGCCTATCTGCACGACCCGGAAGGCCACGGTCATGTCTTCAACCGGGCCGGCTCCTTCGGCCCCGGCCGGCGCTCCCTTCTCGGCGCCGAGGCGCTGGCCGCAACTCCGGATCTTGCCGGCGACCGGATCGCGACCGACCGCTTCATCGCCGAGATGTTCGGTGCCCGGCGGCCAGCCTTCGGTCTCCTCTGGCTGTGCGAGCCGGATACGACGCAGCATGCCGTGCCGCTCGGCTCGGCCCCCCATCGCGCAACCCTGAAGGCCGCCGACGCCCACGCGGCCATGGTGATCGCCGCCGTCGAGACCGCGCGCGCCGCGGGTGAAGACATCCTTCTGATGGTCGGCTCCGACCACGGCCATCAATCGATCAGGGGCGTCATCGATATCGAGGCGGAGCTGGTCGGTGCCGGTCTCAAAGCCGCGCCCGGCTCGCGCGACGTGCTCGCAGCCCCGAACGGGACCGCTGCCCTGATCTATGTCGATGCGGCGGCGCAAGAGCGCGTCCCCGCCATTGCGGCGTTCCTCTCCGCCCAGCCCTGGGTCGGCCAGGTCTTCGCGCCGGACGCCTTCGCGGCCATCGGCGTGCCCGCCGGCGGCGGCCTTGCCCTGGCCGTCGCGCTCGCAGCCTCCGACGAAGCGAATAGCGAAGGGATTCCCGGCCTGAGCTTCGAAGCCCTGCCCGTCGAGGGCAAGAGCGCCCATCTCGGCTTCGGCTCGCATGGCGGGCTCGGACGTTTCGAGCAGTCGCCGACCCTGCTGCTCGAAGGCGGCGGCTTTGCCGCCGGCCGCAGCATCGAGGAGGCGAGCTCGATCATCGATCTCGCCCCGACCTTCCTGCATTTCCTCGGCGTCGCGGCCGACGGAGTCGACGGTCGCGCGCTGCAGACGATTTAGCCGGCTTTGGCCCGGCCGGGATAATCCGGATCCGGCAGGAACGGATAGGGACCGGCCGCCGTCTCGACATAGGCCGTGTGGCTGACGAGGCCGGCCGTCTCGCTCCAGACATGGAGATGGAAGGCCGCCGGCTCGAAATTGAAGTTCGGCTCGGCCGTGTCCTTGAAGTCGAGCACGACCTGATGGGCGATGCTGGGTCCGATCTGAGCCAGCGTCCCGGCGAACAGGGCCTGGATCGGCCGATGGTGATGACCTGAGAGGATGCGCACGATCTGGCTGTTGGCCCTGACGATGCCGGCGAACTCCCTGGCGCCCTCCAGCAGCATGATCTGGTCCATCAGCCTGACGCCGCAGGCAAAGGGCGGATGATGCATGACGACCACCGTCGGCTTCGCCACGTCCTCGGCGAGCCGGTCGGCGAACCAGGCCAGCCGCTGCCCGCACAGCGCGCCGGCCCCCGATCCCGGCTTGACCGTGTCGAGCCCGATCATGCGCAGCGGGCCGAGATCGGCGGTCCACTGGGCGAATGTGTCGTGCTGGGCAAGGCCGGGATAGCCGGCCAGCACGGTCTTCAGGTTCTCGCGCCGGTCGTGATTGCCGGGCACGAGCCAGACCGGCATGGTGAGGCGGTCGAGCAGACGCTTCAGCACCTCATATTCGGCGATCAGGCCGTTATCGGCGAGATCGCCCGAGATCACCACCACGTCCGGCAGCGGATCGAGCCGCATGAGCGCCGCGACGGCGCGTTCGGCGAGCATGTTGGTTTCCACCACCCGATAGGCCGGCAGGCCGTGCGGGCGAATGTGAAGGTCGGTCAGGTGGGCGATCAGCATGGCGGCCTCGTCGGCGGAACGGGCCCTCGGGCAAGGGCCACGCCCGCCTAGGCCCGCGACGTGACAGGAGGACGACGGCCGCCCTTCGTCGAACGCCGCGCCGGACGGCCACCAGGACGGCGCGTCGATGGCGGAACTGCCGGCACGGCCTGCCGTGCGGCGTTGCGATGCCGGCCGGCGCCGAGCGCGCGCGGTGGCGGGCCGCCTGCGACATCCGGCGCCGGCGGGGGCGGCGCGCCGTCATCGGACTGTCGTCCGCGGCGCGTAACGGGGGGCCGTTCCCAGGAGCCCCCATGGCCGGCATCGTCCTCGACCGGATCGACAAGTCCTTCGGCACGACGCGTGTCCTCGGCGGCATCGACCTGTCCTTCGGCGCCGGCGAATTCATCTCGCTGGTCGGGCCCTCCGGCTGCGGCAAGACCACGCTGCTGCGGATCATCGCGGGCCTCGAGGCCGCCGACCACGGCCGCGTGTCGATCGGCGGCGCCGATGTCACCGGCCGGCGCGCCGCCGACCGCGACGTCGCCATGGTATTCCAGAACTACGCGCTCTATCCGCATATGACGGTGGAGCAGAACATGGCTCTGCCGCTGGTCATGCGCCGTCTCGGCGCGTTCGAGCGGATGCCGTTGCTGGGCCGGCTGGTGGCGGGAACCGGCGCGCGCCGCCGGTCGATCCGCGCCGATGTCGAGGCTGCGGCCAACGTCCTCTCGATCGGCCATCTGATGGACCGGCGGCCCGGACAGCTGTCCGGCGGCCAGCGCCAGCGCGTCGCTCTCGGTCGCGCCATCGTCCGTCAGCCGCAGGCTTTCCTGATGGACGAGCCGCTGTCCAATCTCGACGCCTCGCTGCGCCACGACATGCGCAAGGAGCTGGTCGAGCTGCACCGGCGCGTCGGCGTCACCACGGTCTATGTCACCCATGACCAGGCCGAGGCGATGACCATGTCGGACCGCGTCGCGGTGATGCGCGGCGGCAAGGTGCAGCAGTTCGGCACGCCGCGCGACATCTACGAGCGCCCGGCGACGATCGATGTCGCCAGCTTCATCGGCTCGCCGCGGATCAATCTCCTCGCCGCCGAGGTCGACAGCCGTGGCGCCGTCATTCTCGCCGGCCGGCCGGTGGGCCTGCGCGCCGAGGCGGCAGCGGGGCCGATCACGCTCGGCATCCGCCCGGACCATGTCGCGCTGGGCGCGTCCGGCCTGCCGGCCACCATCCGCCATGTCGAGTTCCTCGGTGCCGAGGTGCTGGTCTATCTCGCCGAGCCGGTCACAGGCGCGGAGGTGATCGCACGGCTCGCACCCGAGGCCTGGGCCGGGGTCGAGCATGGCCGCACCGTCGGCCTCGGCCTGCCGGCAGGCCGCCTCCTCGCCTTCGCGACAACCGGCGCGCGCCTTGCGATGCGCCTCGAACAGCAGGCGGTGCCGGCCCTTGTCTGATCTCGCCCTGCCAGCCCCCCTCGCCCGGACCCGCGCGGCCGACCGGCCCGCCATGGGCGAGGCTCTCGCGGCCTGGCTGCTGACGCTGCCGGCGATCCTCGCCTTCGTCGCGATGCTGCTTCTGCCGACCGCGGCCGTGGTTGTCATCGCCTTCACCGACTACGAGCTCGGCGCGCGCAGCCTGCGTTTCGTCGGTCTCTCGAACTTCGCGGAGCTGCTCGACGACAGGGGCTTTGCCACGGCCTTGCGCAATACGGTCTTCTTCGTGGCAGTCACGACGCCCGCCTCGCTGTTCGGCGGCCTCGGCCTCGCCCTGCTGATCGAGGGCGGCACGCGCGGGCGGACGCTGTTCCGCGCCGTCTTCTTCCTGCCGGTCGTTTCGCTGATGGTCGCGATGGCAACCGCCTTCCAATACATGTTCCACCCGACGATCGGCCCGGTGAACGCCGCGCTGCGTCTCTTCGGCCTTGCCGGCCCCAATTGGCTCGGTTCGTCCGACAGCGTCCTGTGGACGCTCGCCGTCATCGGCGTCTGGGAACAGGTCGGCTTCAACATGGTGCTGTTCCTGGCCGGGCTCACCGCCATCCCGCGCGATCTCTATGCCGCGGCGGAGGTCGACGGCGTCCGCTCGGCCTGGTCGCGCTTCACCACCGTCACCTGGCCCCTGCTCGGGCCGACGACGCTGTTCGTGCTGACCATCACCATGATCCGCGCCCTGCGCGTCTTCGACATCGTCGCGACGCTCACCCAGGGCGGGCCGAACAAGGCCTCCGAGGTGCTGCTCTACACCATCTATACCGAGGCCTTCAGCTTCCTGAGGATGGGGTATGCCGCCGCCGTGACCGTGGTGTTCCTGGCCGTGGTGGTGGTGCTCATGCTGATCCAGACGCGCCTGATCGACCGGCGCGTGCATTATGGCTGAGGCGACGATGGCCCCGTCCCTGCATCGCCCGCAGCGCCTTGTCGCCGACCTGCCGCGGCTCGTCCTCCTCGGCCTGCTCGGGCTGCTCTTCCTGATGCCCTATCTCTGGATGGTGTCGGTTTCGCTGAAGCCGATGGACGAGGTCTGGCGCGCCACGCTGTCGCTGATCCCCGAAACCCTGGCCATCGACAAGAATTACGGCCGGGTGTTCCGCGAGGTGCCGATCGGGCGCTATCTCCTCAACGGCGTCATCGTCTGCGCCGGCATCCTCGCCTTCCAGCTCGTTTTCGCCATTCCCGCCGGCTACGCCCTCGCCAAGCTCAATTTCCGCGGCCGCGACACGCTGTTCGCCTTCGTCATGCTCGGCCTGCTGATCCCGGCCCAGGTGCCGGCGATCCCGCTCTATATCGCCTTCGCGGGAACCGGGCTGCTCAACAGCTATGCCGCGCTGATCGCGCCTTCGACCATCTCGGTCTTCGCCATCTTCATGTTCCGCCAGTTCTTCCGCGCCATGCCGGACGAGATGATCCAGGCGGCACGCATGGACGGCCTCGGCGAATGGTCGATCGTCTGGCGCATCGTCCTGCCCAATGCCTGGCCGGCGGCCACGGCCTTCGCGATCTTTTCCGTGGTCGCCCACTGGAACGACCTGTTCTGGCCGCTGATCGCGGTCTCCGGCAAGGGTGAGCTCGCGACGCCGGCGCTTGGCGTCATCTATTTCCGCACCGAGGAGGCGGGGGACGATTTCGGCGCGCTGATGGCCGCCGCGACGCTCACCACCCTGCCGCTGGTCGCAGCCTTCCTTCTCGCCCAGCGGCGCTTCGTCGAGGGCATCACCATGACCGGCCTCAAGGGCTGAGGCGTGCCGATCCATTGGACTGAGCTGGAGCCTTTTCCATGTCCCGACCGATCACTTCCCTGCCGCTCGACCGCCGCGCGGCACTCGGCCTCATGGCCGGCGCGGCCACGATCGGCATGCCCTCCGTCGTGCGCGCCCAGACGATCGAACTGGTCGCGCACTATTCCATGCCGCCGATCTTCAAGGAGGCGCAGGAGAGCCTAGCCGAAGCGTTCAACCGCCGGAGCGACAAGGTCAAGGTCGGCTATGTCAATCCGACCCCGACCTACGAGGAGGGCGCACAGCTGATCCTGCGCCAGGCGACGACCGGCGGGCTGCCCGATGTCTCCTTCCAGGGGCTGAACCGGCTGCGTCTGTTCTCCGAGCGCGGCATCGCCGCCGACCTGAAGCCGTTCCTGGCACGCGAGGGCGACGTCGAAAAGCTCGGCTATTCCGCGCCGCTGCTCGGCCTCGGCTTCCACGGCGGCGTGCAGTGCGGCCTGGCCTTCGCGACCTCCAATCCGATCAGCTACCTGAATGCCGACCTGCTGCGCCGCGTCGGCCAGGATCCGGATCGCTTCCCGACCCATTGGGACGAGGTGATCGCGCTCGCCGCCCGCATCTATGCGCTCGGCGACGGCAACGAAGGCATGTTCTTCCGCTGGCCGGGCGACGACTGGATGTTCTCGGCCCTGCTCTACGGCCATGGCGGCCGCATGCTGACGCCCGACGAAACCAAGGTCGCCTTCGACGGGCCGGAAGGCCTTGCCGCGCTGAAACTGCTCGATCGCATGGTCAAGGAGGGCAAGATGCCGAATTTCGGCGCCTCCGCCACCTCCACCGCCGATCTCCAGGCTTTCGGCGCCGGCAAGCTCGGCGCCATGTTCCGCACCACCGCGCAGGTTCGCCAGGTCTCGGGCATGGTCGGCCGCAATTTCGAATTGCGCACCACCACCCTGCCGGTGATCGATCCGGTCAAGGGCCGCCTGCCGACCGGCGGCGCGGGCGTCATGCTCGTCGCCAAGAATCCGGCGCGCCAGGCGGCCGCCTGGGAATTCATGAAATTTGTGACATCGGCCGAGGGCACCGCCATCATGGCGCGCAATACCGGCTACGTGCCGTGCAACCAGATCGCCATCGACGATCCCGCCCATCTCGGCGCCTTCTATGCGGCCAACCCGCTGTTCCAGGCGGCGACCAGGCAGGTTCACCTGATGATCCCCTGGTATGCCTTCCCCGGCCAGAACTCGGTGCGGGTCACCCAGATCATGGTCGACAATCTCGCCCGCATCGCCGAGCAGAAGGCGAGCCCGGAAGAGGTCCTGCGCGACATGGCACGCGAGGTCGCAAGGCTCATTCCCCGCGCCTGAGCTGTCATAATCGCGCGCTTGCACCGTCCGAAGAGCCGGCCGGAATCGGCCGGCGGGCCGCGCCGCGGGCCGCCATGGGTGCTCTGCGACAATCCGGCCCGCCCCTCACGGCGGGCCGGAAAACGCTGCGATGTCAGCATCTTGGATGCCCACCCTCAGATCCCGGACGGCGCGCGCTTCTCCTAAAGTCAGCAGCTTTTGTCACGATCGTCACACACCTGTCATCGAGAGCAGCCAGAGGTGGGGGAGCAGATCGCAGTTTTTTCTGGCACTCGAGGTACCCCAATCATGTTCAAGCGGATCTCAGCTGCGGCGGCTCTGGCCGTTGCGACACTCTTCGCGCAGCCGGCCGCGGCCCAGGGCGTCGAGTTCACGGGAGCCGGCGCCACGTTCCCGGCCCCGGTCTATAACGCCTGGGCGGCCGCCTTTAAGCAGGCCACCAACAACACGCTGAACTACCAGGCCATCGGCTCGGGCGGCGGCATCAACCAGATCCAGAACCGCACGGTCGATTTCGGCGCCTCCGACGCCCCGGTTCCGAGCGAGCGCCTGACGCAGCAGAAGCTGGTTCAGTTCCCGGCCGTCATCGGCGCGGTGGTGTTCATCGTCAATCTCGACGGCGTGAACAAGAACCAGCTCAAGCTGACCGGCGAGATCGTCGCCGACATCTATCTCGGCACCATCAAGACCTGGAACGATGCGCGCATCGCCGCGATCAATCCGGGCGTGACCCTGCCGAACCTGGCGATCCAGCCGATCTACCGCTCGGACGCCTCCGGCACGACCTTCGTCACGACCAGCTACCTCTCGGAAGCCAGCGCCAAGTGGAAGGCCGAAGTCAGCGCCGCCACCTCGGTGCAGTGGCGCACCGGCGCGGGCGCTCGCGGCAATGACGGCGTTGCCGGTGCCGTGCGCAACACCAAGGGCGCGATCGGTTATGTCGAATATGCCTTCGCCGCCGAGAACAACCTGACCACCACCCAGCTGCAGAACGCCGCCGGCCAGTTCGTCGAGCCGACCACCCCGAACTTCCAGGCTGCCGCCGCCGCCGCGGATTGGGAGAACGCCCGCGACCTCGCCGCTTCGATGATCAACAAGCCGGGCGCGCAGAGCTGGCCGATCGTCAGCCCGACCTACATCCTGTTCCCGCGCGACCCCCGCGATGCCGGCCGTGCCCGCGCCGCGCTGGACTTCTTCTCCTGGTCGTTCGCCGCCGAGGGCGGCAAGATCGCCGAGCGCCTGCACTACATCCCGCTGCCGGCGAGCGTCGTGACCCGCGTCAAGGCCGCCTGGGCCAACATCCAGAACGCCCAGGGCCAGCCGATCTGGACCGGCCCGAGCCAGTAAGCCAAAGAGAACGATGCCCGCGCCGGCCACGGCGCGGGCATCCCACTGTCCGACGCCGTGCCTCTCCGCGACCGAGCCCTGTGAGACCTCATCCCGTGACAACTGTCGCCGAGCCTTCGCTAACCACAGACCGAAGCTCCAACCTGGCGCGCACCATCCGGCGCGGCCAGCTGGCCGACGCCGTTTTCCACGCCCTGCTGTGGGCGTCCGGTGCGCTCGTCCTCCTCATCCTCGGCGCGATGATCGCCCTGCTGGCCTATGACGGCTGGCCGGCGCTGCGCCATTTCGGCGCCGCTTTCTACACGACCGCCATCTGGAACCCGGTGACCGAGCGCTTCGGCGCCGCGTCCATGCTGTTCGGCACGCTGGTGACCGCCGTCATCGCGGTGATCGTCGCCGTCCCGGTCTCCTTCGGCATCGCCTTCTTCCTCACCGAGGTCTGCCCCCAGCGGCTGCGCAAGCCGATCGGCGTGACCATCCAGCTGCTGGCCGCGGTGCCTTCGATCATCTTCGGCATGTGGGGGGCACTCGTCGTGGCCCCGCTGATCGCGGCCTATATCCAGACGCCGCTGATCGCCGCGCTGTCCTGGCTGCCCGTCGTCGGCGAGGTCTTCGCCGGCCCGCCGCAGCAGTTCAGCGTGTTCACCGCGGGCATCATCCTGGCCCTGATGATCCTGCCCTTCATCACGGCCATGTTCGTCGAGACGCTGGAATCGGTGCCCGCCATGCTGGCCGAATCGGCCTACGGCATCGGCGCCACCACCTGGGAAGTGTTCCGCAGCGTGCGCGTGCCCTACGGCCGCACGGCGATGGTCGGCGCCGGCATGCTGGGGCTCGGCCGGGCGCTGGGCGAGACCATGGCGGTCACCTTCGTCATCGGCAATGCCAACCGCATCAGCACGTCGATCTTCGCGCCCGGCTCGTCGATCGCCTCGGTCATCGCCAACGAGTTCGGCGAGGCGCAGGCCGGCAGCCTGAAGCTCCACGCGCTGCTGCAGCTCGGCTTCGCCCTGTTCGTCATCTCCTTCATCGTGCTGGCCATCTCGCGCTGGCTCGTGCGCAGCCGCCTGGACTAAAGGACCGCCATGGCTACCCCCTCCACCGGCCGCATGAACCGGCGGCTCTTCGCCGACAAGGTCGTCAAGGCGATCTCGACCGGCTTCGCCGTGGTCGCGCTGCTGCTGCTCGCCTGGATCCTCTGGACGCTCGTCTATAACGGCCTCTCGGCGATCAGCATCACGACCTTCACCAACGATGCCTTCGGCCGCCCGCAGGGCCTGATGAACGCCATTGTCGGCTCGCTGCTGCAGGTCGGCATCGCCACCGTCATCGCGACCCCGGTCGGCGTGCTCGCCGGCACCTATCTCGCCGAGCAGGGCAAGGGCTCCTGGATCGCCGAGACCATCCGGTTCATCAACGACGTGCTGCTCTCGGCGCCCTCGATCCTGATCGGCCTGTTCGTCTACACGCTGATCGTCGTGCCGATGGGCCGCTTCTCCGGCTGGGCCGGCACGGTGGCGCTCGCCATCATCATCCTGCCGGTGGTCCTGCGCGCGACCGAGGACATGCTCCGACTGGTGCCGACGCCGCTGCGCGAAGCCGCCTTCGCCCTTGGCGCCTCGCACTGGACGGTGGTTTCCGCGGTGCAGTGGAAGGCCGCGCGCGCCGGCATTCTCACCGGCCTCCTGCTCGCCGTCGCGCGCGCCGCCGGTGAGACGGCCCCGCTGCTGTTCACCGCCTTCGGCAATCCGCAATTCACCGTCAATCTCTCCTCGCCGATGGCGACCTTGCCGGTGCAGATCTTCAACCTGACGCTCAGCGCCGATCCCGCCTCGATCGCGCTCGCCTGGGCCGGCGCCCTGATCATCACGCTCGGCGTGCTCGTGCTCAACGTCGTCTCGCGTCTCATCATTGCCCTCGGACAGAGGAAGTAAGCCATGACCGTCGCCGTCTCCGACACGCTGATCAACAAGGCGCGAACCACCTCCTCCCTCGAGGGCGTGCCGGCCCGCGTCAGCGTCAAGAACCTGAATTTCTACTACGGCCAGTCGCAGGCCCTGAAGAACATCAACTTCGACATGCTCGACCGGCGCGTCACCGCGATGATCGGCCCGTCCGGCTGCGGCAAGTCGACCCTGCTGCGCGTCATCAACCGCATGTTCGAGCTCTATCCCGGGCAGCGGGCCGAGGGCGCGATCATCGTCGATGGCGAGAACATCATCGACAAGAAGACGCCGGCCGCCATGACCCGCGCCAAGATCGGCATGGTGTTCCAGAAGCCGACGCCGTTCCCGATGAGCATCTACGACAACATCGTGTTCGGCATTAAGCTGCACGAACGGCTGTCGCGCGAGGACCTCGACGAGCGGGTCGAATGGGCGCTGCGCAAGGCAGCGATCTGGGACGAGGTGAAGGACCGCCTGAAATCCTCGGCGCTCGGCCTGTCCGGCGGCCAGCAGCAGCGCCTGTGCATCGCGCGCACCATTGCCGTGAAGCCGGACGTGATCCTGCTCGACGAGCCGACCTCGGCGCTCGACCCGATCTCGACCTCGCGCATCGAGGAGCTGATCGACGAATTGAAGCGCGACTTCACCATCGTTATCGTCACCCACAACATGCAGCAGGCGGCCCGCTGCTCAGACGTGACCGCCTTCTTCCTGCTCGGCGAACTGATCGAGCAGGGCCCGACCAACGACATCTTCGTCAACCCGAAGAAGCGCGAGACCCTCGACTACGTGACGGGCCGCTTCGGCTGATTCGCCGGCACGGCCGGGGCCGCGTGTCCCGGCCGGCCTGTCGACCGACGATCCACGATCGAGCAAGACCCATGAAGGACCATACCGTCAGCGCGTTCGACGACGAACTGCGGGAGCTCGGCGCCTTGGTGGCCGAGATGGGCCGCCTCGCCCGCGAGAGCACCGTCATCGCTGTCGGTGCCATCGGCGATGAAGCCCCCGGCCTGACCGAGCAGGCCGGGCTTCTCGACCGCCAGATCGATGCCCTGCAGCAGAAGACCGAAGAGGCCGGCATCCTGCTCATCGCCCGGCGCCAGCCCGTCGCCTTCGATCTGCGCGAAGTCGTCTGCGCCCTGCGCATCTCCAACGACCTGGAGCGTATCGGCGATCTCGCCAAGAACATCGCCAAGCGCAATGCCGCGCTCGGCGCAACGCCGCCGCCGGCGCCGCTGGTCACGGGGCTTCAGCGCCTCTCGTCGCTGGTGGTGGAGCGGCTCGACATGGTGCTCGCCTCCTTCGCCGGCCGCAGCGCCTCCCAGGCGCTGGGCATCTGGGCGACCGATCGCGCGGTCGACGACGTCTATACGGCCGTCTTCCGCAACATCCTGACCTACATGATGGAAGACCCGCGCAACATCACCGCCTGCACCCAGCTCGTCTTCGTCGCCAAGAATCTCGAACGGATCGGCGATCACGTCTCGAACATCGCCGAGTCCGTGCATTATGCGGCAACCGGCGAAGCGCTCGACATCATCCGCCCGGACACGCGCGACACGGTCGGCGCGGCGGTCTGACGGCCCGGCTTACCGGGTCTGATGCACCGCCTCCAGGTGGTGGCCGTCGGCATCGATGATGAAGGCGGCATAATAGCTCGGGCCATAGTGCAGCCTGAGCCCCGGTGGGCCGTTGTCGGTCCCGCCATGGGCGAGGCCGGCGGCATGGAAGCGATCGACCGCGCCGTGGTCGGGCGCGTTCAGAGCCAGATGGAAACCCGGCCCCGGCGCCCGGACCGGACCGGTCTGGCGGAACAGCGTCAGCCCCTCCTCCGCGGCGCTCGGGCCATAGCCGACGCCCTTTTCGGCCGTCCAGACCCGCTGAAAGCCAAGGGCCGCCATCACCGCGTCGTAGAACGCGGTGGCGCGCGCGAGGTCGCTGACCCCCAAAGACACATGCGACAGCATCGGCATGGCGAATCCTCCCGCCAACAAGGCTAGCAGCCCCAGGTGAATGGAACAATACGGGAACATTGCCGCGACGAGCGCCCTCGCCCTTCCTGTGGATCCGCACAGCCGAAGCTTGCGCGGCCGCGCCTTTACGGTCCTTGTTGCAGCCGAAGCCAGGCCCAGTCCCCGAGGCTGCAGCGAAAGCGAGTTCGCGATGACCGTGTCGACCGACGCCCCTCGATCGCCCGAACCGTCCAGCGACATCGCGCGGCTCGTCGAGATCATGGCCTGGCTCCGGACGCCCGGAAAAGGCTGCCCCTGGGACCTCGAACAGTCCTTCGAGACGATCGCCCCCTATACGATCGAGGAAGCCTACGAGGTCGCCGACGCCATCACCCGCGGCGATTTCTCGGAGCTCAAGGACGAGCTCGGCGATCTCCTGCTGCAGGTCGTGTTCCATGCCCGCATGGCCGAGGAACGGGGCCTTTTCGCTTTCCCCGACGTCGTCCGTGCCATCACCGAGAAGCTGATCCGCCGGCATCCCCACGTCTTCGGCTCCGCCCGCGACCTGCCGCCCGACGCCGTCAAGGCGCTGTGGGGCGAGATCAAGCGCGAGGAGAAGCGGCAGAAGGCCGAGGCGCGGGCCAAGGCCGGGCTCCCGCCGCTTGCCGAAGGCGGCGTTCTCTCCGGGATTCCCGCCGCCCTGCCGGGCCTCACCCGGGCCCTGAAGCTGCAGGACAAGGCCGGACAGGTCGGCTTCGATTGGAACAATGTCGACAGCGTTCTCGACAAGATCGTCGAGGAGGCCAACGAGATCGTCGCCGCGCGCCGCGCCGGCGAAGGCACCTCCGCCATAGCCGGCGAGATCGGCGATCTCCTGTTCGCCGTCGTCAACCTCGCGCGCCATCTCGATATCGACCCGGAAGCGGCGCTACGCGCCACCAATGCCAAGTTCGAACGCCGCTTCGGCGTCATCGAGGACCGTCTCGCAGCCGCGGGCCGCAAGCCGGCCGAGGCGTCACTCGACGAGATGGACGCCTTGTGGAACGAGGCCAAGGCCGCCGAGCGCGCGGCAAAACAGGCCGGGTGACGCTCCGCGTTCAGGCCGCCTTGCCGGGCAGGCCCAGCCGGCGTTCGAGCTGCGGCCGCTTGGCCGGTGCGATGCGCAGCGTGACCAGCGTCTCGCCGCTTTCGAGCGCCTCGCGGCTCTCGACTTCGGCATTTTCGTGGATCCAGTTGAGCGTGCGCCCGTCGGCGGCCGGCACGGTGACCGTCATGCGCTCGTGACCCGCCGCGACCCGCTCCTCGATGGCCGCGAGCAGCTCGGGCAGTCCCTCGCCGGTCACTGCCGAGACGAGATAGGGCCGCTGCTCGGTCTCGGCCCGTGCCGCCCGGTTGAGCGCCTCGGTGCGGGCCTCGCCGTCGAGCAGGTCCACCTTGTTCCAGACCTCGATGAGCGCCCGCGAGCCGGAAATGCCGAGTTCGCCGAGAATGGCGGCGACATCGGCCGCCTGCGCTTCCGTATCGCCATGGCTGACGTCGCGGACATGCAGGATCACGTCGGCCTCCACCACCTCCTCGAGGGTGGCGCGGAAGGCGGCGACCAGCATGGTCGGCAGCTCCGAGATGAAGCCGACCGTATCGGACAGGATGGCCTTCGTGCCGTGCGGCAGCCGCAGCTGGCGCAAGGTCGGATCGAGCGTCGCGAAGAGCATGTCCTGCGCCAGCACGCCGCCGGAGGTCAGCGCGTTGAACAGCGTCGACTTCCCGGCATTGGTGTAGCCGACCAGGGCGACGATCGGATAAGGCACGCGCCGCCGGCTCTCGCGATGCAGGCGCCGGGTGCGGGTGACCTGGGCGAGCTCGCGCTCGATCCGGGTGATCCGCTCCTGGATCATGCGCCGGTCGGCTTCGATCTGGGTCTCACCGGGGCCACCCAGAAAGCCGAAACCGCCGCGCTGGCGCTCGAGATGGGTCCAGGAACGGACAAGCCGGCTCTTCTGGTAGCTGAGATGGGCGAGTTCCACCTGCAGCGCGCCCTCCCGGGTGCGGGCGCGCCGGCCGAAGATCTCCAGGATCAGCCCGGTCCGATCGATGACCTTGGCTTTCCAGGCCTTTTCCAGATTGCGCTGCTGCACCGGCGAGAGCGCCGCATCGACGAAGACGAGGCCGGCCTCGTGGGCCGCGACCAGGCCGGCGATCTCCTCGACCTTGCCCTTGCCGATCAGCGTCGCCGGCCGGGGCGCGGCGAGGGTGACGATCAGGCTCTCCACCACCTCGAGATCGATGGCGGCGGCAAGGCCCACCGCCTCGTCGCGCTTGGCCTCGGCCGAGCGCAGCCCTTCGGCGGCGTCGCCGGCGCGGCCGCGCTGCGGCCTGACCGGCACCACCACCATGACGCGCGTCGGCTCGCCGCGCGGTTCGTGCGGCTCATCGGACTTGGAGAGCGAGATGATGTCGGGACGTCTGATATCCAAGCCGGGCCTCGAAAAGGATCTCAGCCCTTGTCGCCCTCGTCCTGCGGTTCGAACAGCTGGACAGGCGCGCCGGGCATGATCGTCGATATGGCGTGCTTGTAGACCAATTGCGAGTGGCCGTCGCGCCGCAGGAGCACGCAGAAATTATCGAACCAGGTGACGACGCCCTGCAGTTTCACGCCGTTGACGAGGAAAATGGTGAGAGGAACCTTGTTCTTGCGGACGTGATTGAGAAAAGTGTCCTGAAGGTTCTGGGCTCGATCCGCCATTGCGTTTTTTCCGTTGTTGCCGCGGCAGAAAGCGCGCCGCGAAGGTTGAGGAACCGGCTCAGCGCCAATTCCGGCTTATTCTTGACTGCCTATTAGAGGACCATCCGTCCGCCGAGCGCAAGCACCGCGGCCTCACGGCCTCGTGTAGTCCCGCCATCGCCTCAGGCGATTTCGGCCACCTCGTGGAATTTCGCGCGGAGATCGCTGGCGATGGACCCCGGCGCGCCGTTGCCGACCGGACGGCCGTCGATCTCGACGATCGGCATCACGATGGTCGTCGCCGAGGTGAGGAAGCACTCGCGCGCCGCCTGTGCCTCGGCCACGCTGAACGGCCGCTCCTCGATGCGGATGCCCTCGCGCTTGCAGAGGTCGAACAGCGTCGTCCGGGTGATGCCCTTCAGGATATTGTTGTCGGCATGCCGGGTCACAAGGACGCCGTCCTTGGTGATGATCCAGGCATTGGTGGACGAGCCTTCGGTGACGAAACCGTCCGCATCGACGAGCCAGGCCTCGAAGGCCCCGGCTTCGCGTGCCGCCTGCTTGGCGAGGCAGTTGGGCAGGAGCCCCACCGACTTGATGTCGACCCGCTCCCAGCGGTTGTCGGGCAGCGTGATCACCTTGACGCCCTTGGCCGCATTGGCCGCGCCCTTTGCCATGTCGACCGATTTCGCGGTCACCACCAGCGCCGGCGGCGTGCCGGGCTTCGGAAAGGCGTGGTCGCGGCGCGCAACGCCCCGGGTCACCTGCATGTAGACGAGGCCGTCGCGCACCCGGTTGCGCCTCACGGTTTCGCGCAGCACCACCGACAGGGGGCCGCGCGCCATGGGCGAGTCGATCCGCAGTTCGCGCAGCGACCGGTCGAGGCGATCGAGATGGCGCGTCTCGTCGACGAGCCGGCCGCCCTTGACCTCGCATACCTCATAGACGCCGTCGGCGAATTGATACCCGCGATCCTCGATATGCACGGCGGCCGATCCGTGGGGCACGTAGCTGCCGTTGACATAGGCGATGCGGGACATTCCGGGCTCCTGTTCGGGCTTGCCATCCACCAGTTGGGCCACCGCATGCGGGGCCGCCTGGTGCGTTGCGCGACGCAGCGCGACGGCGACGCCGCACTGCAGCAGCAATCTGGCATGGTTCGCGCAAGGCGCGAAGACCGGATCTGCACGCGCAAGGCGGCCCTGACGAATTTGCGGGACCGCCCGCTATCGCCGCGACTGCGCCCGAATCAGCCGACGCTGAGCGCCTTCAGCTTGCGATGCAGCGCCGACCGCTCCATGCCGATGAACTCCGCGGTCCGCGAGATATTGCCGCCGAAACGGTTGATCTGTGCCGCCAGATATTCGCGCTCGAAGGCTTCGCGGGCCTCCCGCAGGGGCAGCGCCATCAGGTGCTCGCCCCCCTGCCCCTGCGGCATGGACGGCACGGCCGAACCGACATCGGGCGGCAGCATGGACACGTCGACCACCGCCTCGGGGTCGCCGCCGGCCAGGATCAGCACGCGCTCGATATTGTTGCGCAGTTGCCGCAGATTGCCCGGCCAGTCGTGCGACTGCAGGACGGCCATGGCGTCATCGCCGATGCGGCGCTTCGGCAGGCCGGTGCCCGCCGAGATCTGGTCGAGGAAATGCTCGACGAGGTCGGGGATGTCCTCGCGCCGCTCGGCGAGCGAGGGCACGCGGATCGGCACGACGGCAAGCCGGTGGAACAGATCCTCGCGGAACCGCCCCTCGGCGATCTCCGACTGGATGTCGCGTGCCGTCGAGGAAATGATGCGCACGTCGACCTGGACGCGGGTGGAGCCACCGACGCGCTGGAAGCTCTGCTCCACCAGGACGCGCAGGATCCGGTTCTGCGTCTCGCGCGGCATGTCCGCGATCTCGTCGATGAACAGGCTGCCGCCATGGGCCTCCTCGAGGGCGCCGACCTTGCGCCCCTGGCCGTTCTCGCCTTCCGAGCCGAACAGCTCGATCTCCATGCGCTCGGGCGTGATCGCCGCCGCATTGATGACGATGAACGGGCCGTTGGCGCGGGCCGAGGTCGAATGGATGGTGCGCGCCGTCAGCTCCTTGCCGGCCCCCGACGCGCCGAAGATCATGATCCGGCTATTGGTCGGCGCGACCCGCTCGATCATCTGGCGCAGCTGGTTCATCGCCGACGACCGCCCGACGAGGCCGGTCGCCTGGCCGGAGATCTGGCGCAGCGCCTTGACCTCGCGCTTCAGGCGCGAGGTTTCGATGGCGCGCTCGGCGACCAGCACGAGCCGGTCGGCCTTGAACGGCTTTTCGATATAGTCGTAGGCACCGCGCTTGATCGCGGACACGGCGGTCTCGATATTGCCGTGCCCCGAGATCATCACGACCGGCACTTCCGGGTGGCGCTCCCTGACCACGTCCAGAAGCTGCAGGCCGTCGAGCCGGCTGCCCTGCATCCAGATGTCCAGGAAGATCAGGTTGGGCCGGCGCGCTTCGATCGCGGTCAGCGCCTCGTCTGCATTGCGGGCGGTGCGCGTACGATAGCCTTCGTCGTCCAGAATACCCGCGACGATGTCGCGGATATCGGCCTCGTCATCGACCACCAGAATATCGCCTGCCATTCTTCCTAACCCGTTTTCATGTCACTCGGCCGCCGTGGCGGAGGCCAGGGCGACTTTCTGGTCCTTGAAGCTCAAGCGGATGCATGCGCCCCTGATCCGCCCCTCGGCGTCCGGCGGCGCATCGAACAGGCCGAGGCTGCCGCCGTGTTCCTCGAGAATCTTGCCGACGATGGCCAGCCCCAGCCCCGTCCCCTTCGCCCGCGTCGTGACGTAGGGCTCGAGCAGCCGGTGGCGGTTCTCCTTGGGTAAGCCCATTCCGTTGTCGATGACGTCTATCGCAAAGAAAGGCGGATTTGCGACGAGCCGCACCTTGATGCGCCCCTTGCCGCGGTCTTCCTCGGGAACCGCGGCGATCGCCTCGGTGGCGTTCTTGATGATGTTGGTCAGCGCCTGGCTGATCAGCCGGCGGTCGAAGGAGGCCGGCCACTGGCCGTCCGGCAGGTCGGCCTCGATCTCGATGTCGGGATAGCCGATGCGCATCATGAACACCGCCTCGCGCACGGTATCGGCGACGTCCTCGCGCTCGAAGACCGGCTTCGGCATGCGCGCGAAGGACGAGAATTCATCGACCATGCGGCCGATATCGCCGACCTGGCGGATGATCGTGTCGGTGCACTGGTCGAAGACCTCGCGATCCTCCGATATCACCCGGCCGTAGCGCCGCTTCAGCCGCTCGGCCGAGAGCTGGATCGGCGTCAGCGGGTTCTTGATCTCGTGGGCGATGCGCCGGGCGATGTCGGCCCAGGCCGAGGTGCGCTGGGCGACCACCAGCTCGGTCACGTCGTCGATGGTGACGACCGCGCCATGGGCGCCCTCCTCGTCCGCCTCGAGCGCCACCCGCACGACGAGGGTGCGCTCGCGGCCGCCGCGCACCAGCATGACCTGGCCCTGAACGAGGTTCGCGCCGCCCTGCCCGGCCTTGGCGATGAGATCGGCGAGCTCCGGCACCTTTTCGGCGAGCACCGCCCCCTGCAGCTCGGCGCTCGGCACGCCGAGAATGTCGGCGGCGGAGCGGTTCATCAGCGTCACGTGGCCGGCCTCGTCGAGGCCGAGCACGCCGGCCGTGACGCCGGCCAGCACGGCCTCGGTGAAGCGCCGGCGGCTGTCGATCTGATCGCGGGCGCTGATCAGGTCCTCGCGCTGCTGGCGCAGCTGCGTCGTCATCATGTTGAACGTGTCGCCGAGCTTGGCGAGATCGCCCTCCGACTTGCGGATATGGACCTCGACATTGAGGTCGCCGCCGGCCACCTGGCCGGCCGCCCCGATCAGGCGGCGGATCGGCTGCACCAGCCGGTTGGCGAAGCTGAGGCCCAGGAAGACGGCCGACAGCGTCACCAGCAGCGCGATCAGCGCGAACATCAGCGCGAAGGCGATCTGCAGGCCGAGCCGCCGGTCCTGCAGCTGCTGATATTCGAACAGGCCGAGCTGCGTCGCGCGCAAGTGCTCGCCGATGCGCGGATTGATCGGCCGGACGATGTAGAGAAACTCGTCGACCCCGCGCTTCAGCCGCAGGATCGCCTCGATGAAGTCGCGGTCGCCGCGCGAGGACACGTTGATGATGATGTCGTCGGTCTTGGCCACCTCGTCGAGGATCGCGGCGGGCACGTTGAAGTCGGCCTGCACCGGCACGTCGGCGGCCTCGACGACGCTGCCGTCCGGCCGGATCAGGCGGACCACGACGAAGCCGCGCACCAGTGCCTGGGCGCTCAGGAAGCGCTTGAAATCGACCTGCCGCGCGTCAAGCGAGCGGATGCGCTCGATGTCCTGGGTGAGCGCGCCCGCCTCGGCGCGGACGAGCTCGATCTGCTCGGTAATATAGGCGCTCGCGACCTGTGCCGAGGCTTCGACCGCGCGCCGCACGCCGCCCGAGAACAGGCCTTCCATGCCCCGGTCGAGCGTGACCGATGCGGCGACCGCCAAGACGGCGACGGGAATCGAGGCGACGAAGGCGAAGAGGCGCACGACGCGCTCGTGCAGGCGGGACGCGGCCTGGCCCGTGCGCCGGGCCCGGCGCAGCGCCAGGATCTCGCGCACGATCATCAGCACCAGCAGCAGCACCAGCACGGCATCGATGGCGAGCACGCTCAGCACGACCTGGTGGGTCGGCGCGATCGGCGCGAGGCCGGACACGAGAAGGAAGGTGACGAAGCCGGCGAGCAGCGCCACCGCCACCATGACCGGCCCGGCCCGGCCGGAACGCAGGCGCGGCATCGTGGCCGCGCCGTCGGTGGCGTGGCCTGCGGGTTCGGTCGATGTTTGGGCCGTCATGCGCGCGACGCTCTCCGGACCGGGGCGGCCACCGGACATGGTGGCCTGATCACCCGATCGCGAGGGATTCCTGCGGCATTTTTACAACAACTGTGACCGAAAAGTGACGGAAACCCGGCTCGCGTCAGCGCGAGGTCCGGATCACCTGAATATCGAGGTCACGCACCTTCTTGCGCAGCGTGTTCCGATTGACCCCGAGAAGGTCGGCCGCCTTGATCTGGTTGCCGCGGGTGGCGGCCAGCGCCGCCGAGATCAGCGGCACCTCCACCTCGCGCAGCACCCGGTGATAGAGGCCGGGCGGCGGAATGTCGTCGCCGAAGGAGCGGAAATAGGTGCCCATATGGCGTTCGACCGAGGCCATCAGCGTCTCGTCCTCGCGCGCCGCCTCGCCCGCCGCCACCGGCTCGGGCACCGACAGCTCGTTGTCGATGATCGGCCCGGTGATCACCTCCTGGGGATAGAGCGCGGTCAGCCGCCGGATCATGTTTTCCAGCTCGCGCACATTGCCCGGCCAGCGGTAGCGCTTGAGCTTCTCCATGGCGACCGCGTCGATCTGCTTCGCCGGCAGGCCCTCGCGCTCGGCGAGCGTGAAGAAGTGGCGGACGAGATCCGGCACGTCGTCGCTGCGCTCGCGCAGCGGCGGCAGGCGCAGCGGCACGACGTTCAGCCGGAAGAACAGGTCCTCGCGGAACATGCCCTGCTGGATCTGCTGACGCAGGTCCTTGTTGGTCGCCGCGACGATGCGCACGTCGGCCTTGATCGGCGTGCGGCCGCCGACCGTCGTATACTCGCCCTGCTGCAGCACGCGCAGGAGCCGCGTCTGGGCCTCCATCGGCATGTCGCCGATCTCGTCGAGGAACAGCGTGCCGCCCTCGGCCTGTTCGAAACGGCCTGGATTGCGCGCCTGGGCGCCGGTGAAGGCGCCCTTTTCATGACCGAACAGCTCGCTCTCGATCAGATCGCGCGGGATCGCCGCCATGTTGATCGCAACGAAGGGTCCCGACCGGCGCTTGCCGTAGTCGTGCAGCGCGCGGGCGACCAGCTCCTTGCCCGTGCCGCTCTCGCCGACGATCATCACCGTCAGGTCGGTCTGCATCAGCCGGGCGAGCACCCGGTAGATGTCCTGCATGGCCGGCGAGCGGCCGACCAGCGGGATCGCGTCGCCGTCGGCGGGCGCAGCCTTGCCGCCCAGCTTGCCTTTCGGCTCGGCCAGCGCCCGGCCGACGATCGACACGAGCTCCTTCAGGTCGAAGGGTTTCGGCAAGTAGTCGTAGGCGCCGCGTTCGGAAGCCTTGATCGCGGTCATGAAGGTGTTCTGGGCGCTCATCACCACGACCGGCAGGTCGGGCCGCAGCTTCTTGATGCGCGGCAGCAGGTCGAAGGCGTTCTCGTCCGGCATCACCACGTCGGTGATGACGATGTCGCCGTCGCCCTGCGCGACCCAGCGCCAGAGCGTCGTGGCATTGCCCGTCAGCCTGACGTCGTAGCCGGCCCGCGACAGCGCCTGGTTCAGCACCGTGCGGATGGCGGCGTCGTCATCGGCAACCAGGATCGTTCCCGTCGGCATGGTCGGCCTCGTCAGAGCGGTTTGCGGCCGGCCACGTCGCCATGCGACAGCCGGGCCATGGGGAGGAGGATGCGGAACAGGGTCCGGCGCGGCTGGCTGTCGCATTCGACGATGCCGCCGTGATCGCCGACGATCTTGGCGACCAGGGCGAGGCCGAGGCCCGATCCGGAACTCTTGGTGGTGACGAACGGGTCGAACAGGTGTGGCAACAGGTCGTCCGGCACGCCGGGACCATTGTCGCGGATGCAGACCTCGAGCGGCAGCGCCACCCGGCTGTTGGTGCCCGGCATGGTCAGCCGCACGCCGGGGCGGAACGCGGTGGAGAGCAGGATCTCGCCGTCGGATGCGTGGTCGCCGATCGCCTCGGCGGCGTTCTTGGCGAGGTTGAGGAACACCTGGATGAGCTGGTCGCGATTGCCGAAGACCGGCGGCAGCGAGGGATCGTATTCCTCGGCGAACCGGATATGGCGGGCAAAGCCGGACTGCGACAGCTTCTTCACGTGTTCGAGCACGACATGGATGTTGACCGGCTCGCGCTCGACCGGGCGATCGTCGGAAAACACCTCCATGCGGTCGACCAGCTTCACGATGCGGTCGGCCTCGTCGCAGATGAGCCGCGTCAGCGTGCGATCCTGGTCGTCCACCGAGCTTTCGAGCAGTTGGGCCGCGCCGCGAATGCCCGACAGCGGGTTCTTGATCTCATGGGCGAGCATGCCGGCCAGCGCCGTGACCGAGCGTGCGGCGCCGCGATGGGTCAGCTGCCGGTCCATCTTGTCGGCGATGGTGCGCTCCTGGAGCATGATCACCACCGCGCCGGCCCGTTCCGGCAGGGGCGCGACATAGATGTCGACCACGCGTTCGGCGCCGTTGCGCGGCGTGCCGAGGTCGACCTTGTATTCGTTGACCGGCGCACCCCGCTCGCGGACCTGCTCGATCAGCGCGAGCAGCGGACTGCCGAATGGCACCAGTTCGCGCAGGGCGTGGCGCCGCAGCACGGGGATCGAGGCCTGGAAGAAGGCCTCCGCCGCCGCGTTGCCGTCGAGGACCACGCCCTCGGCCGAGACGCTGACGACCGGATGGGGCAAGGCGTTCAGGATCGAATCGGAGCCGGGCGCGGCGGATGTCCCGGCCGGCGGCTTGGTCGCGACTGTCATGCGGCCGCCCTCCAGGCGAACGTGTCATAGGCTTCGGCGAGGGCACGGATCACGACCGACGGCTGATCGAGCGTCAGCACCCGCTGGCGCGCCGCCGCAAGCTCCCCCGGAGCCGCGCCGACCGCCTGGGCGGCATGGTCGAGCGCCCAGCCGAGATGCTTGCGCGCGTGGCGGACGCCGACATCCGCGCCATAGTGGCGCAGCTGGTCCTCGTAGAGCTCGACGGCAATCCGCCGCTGGCTGTCGAGGTCGGGGTCGTCGGGCACCGGGGCGCCCGCAAGATGGGCGGCGACCTGCGCGAGGAACCAGGGGCGCCCCTGCGCACCGCGCCCGATCATCACGGCATCGGCCTGCGCGTGACGAAGGCAGTCCGAGGCCGCCGCGAGCGTCGTCACGTCGCCGTTCGCCACCAGCGGCAGGCGTGTCGCGGCGCGCACCGCGGCGATGGCGGACCAGTTGGCACGGCCCTTGTAGAATTGCTGGCGCGTCCGGCCGTGAACCGTGATCAGCCTGACGCCCAGCGCCTCGGCGCGGCGCGCCAGTTCCGGCGCATTGATCGAGGCCTCGTCCCAGCCGAGGCGCATCTTCAGCGTCACCGGCACATCGACCGCCGCGACGGTCGCCGCGATCAGCGCTTCGGCGAGATCGAGATCGCGCATCAGCGCCGAACCGGCATAGCCGCCCGTGACCCGCTTGGCCGGACAGCCCATATTGATGTCGATGATGCCGGCGCCGGCGCCGGCGGCCACCTTGGCGCCCTCCGCCATCCAGCGCGGCTCGCAGCCGGCGATCTGCACCACGTGCAGGTCGAGCCCGTCGCCCTCCGCGCGCAGCCGCGCCTCTTCGTCGCCCAGCGCCAGGTCATCGCTCGGCACCATCTCGGACACGACCCAGCCGGCGCCGAAGCGCGCGACCATGCGGCGGAACGGCGCATCGGTCACGCCCGACATCGGCGCGAGCGCGACCGGGCTTGCGACGGCGATGCCGCCGATCGACAGGGCCGCCCCGGAAGGCGTCGAATTGGGCAGGCCGGCCATTGATGTGCCTATTTCCTGTGCGCTCTCGATTGTGCCTACAGTTTAGACATGTTTTGCCGCACTGCACAAGAGCATTGCGCGCATGTCCCGCGTCTCACCCGCGGTGGATGCGGTCGACCGGGGCGCGGTAGCCCCTGCCCGCGATCCGGGCTAGGTAGAGCCCTCGACTGGCGGAAGCATGATGACCTCGACCCCGATCGTTGCCGCATTGATCGTCGCTGCCGGACGCGGCACCAGGGCCGGCCACGGCCTGCCGAAACAGTACAGGCACGTCGGCACGCGGCCGCTGATCGCCCATTCTGTGGCGATCTTCGCCGATCACCCGGCGGTCTCGACGGTGCGGGTGGTGATCGAGCCGGCCGACAGCGACATCTACCACCGCTCGGTGCCCGCCTCCGCCGCGCTCGGCGCGCCGGTCGCCGGCGGCGCGACGCGCCAGGCGTCGGTGCGGGCCGGCCTGGAGGCGCTCGCCGCCGAAGCACCGGACCTCGTGCTGATTCACGACGCCGCCCGGCCCTTCGTCTCGCATGCCATCATCGACCGGGCGCTGGCAGCCCTCGGCGATCCTGCCGTGCTGGCCGCTGTGCCCGGCACGCCGGTGGTCGACACGGTCAAGAGCGTCGATGCAGACGAGACCGTCACCGGCACCCCCGCGCGTGCGGCGCTGCGCGCCATTCAGACGCCGCAGGCCTTCCGCTTCCTGCCGCTGCTCGATGCGCACCGCCAGGCCGCCGCGGCCGTCGACTTCGTCGCCACCGACGATGCCGCCGTGATGGAATGGGCCGGACATGCGGTGCGTGTCTTTGCCGGCGATCCGGCCAATGTGAAGCTCACCTACGCGCAGGATTTCGCCGCGGCGGAGCGATTGATGACGGGACATGCCGCAATGAACGACGTCCGGATCGGCCAGGGCTACGACGTGCATGCCTTCTGCCCGGGCGACCATGTCTGGCTCGGCGGCGTCAGGATCGACCACGACTGCGGCGTCCTCGCCCATTCCGACGGCGACGTGGTGCTGCATGCCCTGACCGATGCCCTGCTCGGCGCGATCTCCGACGGCGACATCGGCAGCCATTTCCCGCCGAGCGACCCGCAATGGCGCGACGCCTCCTCCGATCTCTTCCTCGCCCATGCCGGCGCCCGCATCGCCGCGCTCGGCGGCCAGGTCGGCAATGTCGACATCACCATCGTCGCCGAAGCGCCCAAGGTCGGCCCGCACCGCGATGCCATGCGGGCCCGCATTGGCGCGATTCTTGGCCTTGCGCCGGAGCGGATCGCCATCAAGGCGACGACCAGCGAGAAGATGGGCTTCATCGGCCGGCGCGAGGGACTTGCGGCGCTGGCGGTCGCGACCGTTCGCCTGCCCGGCGAATGAGCCAGAGGAGACCTGACCATGGAGGACAGTCACATCCGCGCCGCGGCGACCGAGGTCCTGACGCTCTGCCGCGCCGCCGGCCTGATGGTGGCCACCGCCGAGAGCTGCACGGGCGGCCTGGTCGCCGGCGCGCTGACAGCGATTGCCGGTTCCTCCGATGTGGTTGACCGGGGCTTCGTCACCTATACCAACGAGGCCAAGCAGGAGATGCTCGGCGTGCCGGCGGACGTTCTCGCGCGTGTCGGCGCCGTCTCGCGCGAGACCGCCGAGGCCATGGCGCGCGGCGCGCTCGCCCATTCACGCGCCGGTCTCGCCGTATCGATCACCGGCATTGCCGGCCCCGGCGGCGGCAGCGCCGACAAGCCGGTGGGGCTCGTCCATTTCGCGGCCGCCGCGCGCGACGGCCGGCTGATCGCCGAGGAGCGCCGCTTCGGCGCCCTCGGCCGCGACGCGGTGCGGATGGAAAGCGTCGCCGTCGCGCTCGGCATGCTCCGGGCGCTGGCGGTCAGCGCCAGTAGCGGGCGATGATCGCACCGACGATGTTCGAATAGTCGTCGGTCCACGGCCTGGCATCGCTGCGCACGGGTTGCCAGCCATGCGCAGCGTCGAGCCGGCCGAAGCTGTCCGCCTGTTCCGCGACGACCACGACCGTGGCGCTGAAACGCTTGGCCTCGACCGCCTCGGGCGGCGAGACATAGGCAATGCCGCGCGCGGCAAGGCCTTGAGCGGCGGCGGTCGCCGCCACCGCCGGCGAAAGCTCCATGTGCCGGTTGGAGACGTGCAGCGCGACGAGGCCGCCCGGCGCCAGCTTGCGCCGGTAGACCGCCAGCGCCTCGGCGGTCAGAAGATGGCTCGGGATCGAGTCGGACGAAAAGGCGTCGATGATGATGAGATCGGCCGCGCCCTGCTCGCCGTCCGCGAGGGTCAGGCGGGCATCGCCCAGAATGATTGGCGCCTCGGGGGCGCATTGGCGCAGAAACGAGAATTCGGTGCGGGCGATCCGCTCGATTTCCGCGTCGATCTCGTAGAACCGCCAGGCGTCGCCGGGCACGGCGTAGCAGGCAAGGCTGCCCGAGCCGAGGCCGACCACCGCCACCCGGATCGGCCGGCCAAGCCTTTCCCGCGTCGCGGCGATCGCCTGCCCGAGCGGTCCAGCCGCATGATAGTAGCTGAGCGGCTCTGGCCGGCCGGTCGCGGCGATGCGCTCGATGCCGTGCACGGTGGTGCCGTGAGCCAGCTGCTTGAACCGGCCGTCGTCGGTGACCGAGATCCTGTGGACGCCGAAGAAGCTGCGGGTGGTATGCGTCTCGCCGGTGCCGCCATCGAAGACGCGCATGATGCCGACCGCCAGCATCATCAGCAGCATCAGCCGGAACGGCCGGTTGCGCCAGAGGATGGCGCCGATCAGCAGCCCGCGCATGAGCAGAACCGCTGCGGCCGCCAGCATCGGCCAGGCCGGGACGCCGGCCACGCCGGCGAGCACCAGCGCGGCGCCGGCGGCGGCAAGTCCCTGGGCCACCCGATCGGCCTTGAACGCCTGCCAGGACGCCCCCGGCCGGCACAGGACCGCCAGTCCCAGGAGCAGCGGATATTCGGCGACCCAGGAAAACAGATGAGGCGCCAGCAGCCCGGTGAAGATGCCGCCGAGCATGCCGCCGAACGACATCCAGAGATAGAAGGCCGTGAGATGGCGCGGCGCCGGCCGGCGCCGGGCGAGCTCGCCATGACACACCATGGCGGTCACGAAGAAGGCGGCGAGATGCAGCAGGACCACCGGCCCGAGCGCGCTGATGGCCGTCTGCGCCGTCAGCGTCAGCACCACCATGATCAGCAGAAAGGGCTGCAGCATCAGGAGGAAGCGATGCGAGACCAGCTCCCGGTCCTGGAACACCAGCACGAAGGTCAGCAGGAACAGGCCGAGTGGCAGCACCCACATGAAGGGCGCGGCGGCGACATCGGTGGAGAGATAGGCGGTGACCGCCACCATCAGCGCCGAAGGCACGAAGGCGAAGCCGACCCAGCCAGCAATGGCGCGGAATTCCGGTGCCGCGCCCGTGCCGACCTCGGTCAGGCCGGCCGACTCGCCCGTCTCGGCCGCCGGCAGCTGGACGAGCAGCGCGCCGCAGAAGGCGACGAGCGCGATCAGGAGGTAGAAGCCCTGCGACCACGCCGTCACCTGGAGGCCGAGCGTCGTGAGCGGCTCCACGAGGAACGGATAGGACAGCAGTGCCAGGAACGAGCCGACATTGGAGGCGGCGTAGAGCCAGTAGGGATTCCGGCCTTGGCCGTAATGTGTCCGGGCGAACCAGGCCTGCAGCAGCGGCCCATTGGCGGACAGTACGAAGAACGGCAGGCCGATGGAGGCCGTGAACAGGCCGATGAGCCAGAGCGTCTCGCCGTTCGCTGGAGGCCGGCCCCAGCCGCCGGCCATGCCGAGCGGCAGGGCGAGCGAGGCCGCGGCGAGGACGGCGATATGGACGGCCACGGCCGCGCGCGGCCGCAGACAGGTCGTCAGCACATGGGCATAGGCATAGCCGCCGAGCAGCATGGCCTGGAAGAACACCATGGCGACCGACCAGACGCCCGGACTGCCGCCAAGGCGCGGCAGGACCATTTTCGCGAATAGCGGCTGGACGGCGAACAGCAGGGCAGCGCTGGTGAACACAGCTCCGCCGAAGGCCGCGGTGATCC
>NZ_JAPSET010000028.1:0-86604 GCF_026847585.1 Phreatobacter sp. AB_2022a | reverse complement strand
CCGCGCGCTTCCGCCATCAACGTCGAGCGCGCCTTCATCCAGTTCGCCGGCATCACGGCGGGCTTCTCGGCCTCGTTCTTCAACTTCTACCAGGGCGACGTGCAGCTCTCCGGCAACTTCGCCGCGACGGCCCGCTCGACCACCGTCCTCGCCTACACCGCCTCGTTCGGTTCGGGCTTCTCGGCCACGGTCTCGGTCGAAGACTCGATGTACCGCCGCTACAGCAACGGCGACTCGTGGTACGGCGTCGTCGTCCCGGCTCCGGGCATCAGCAACGTCTCCCTGCAGCGTCCGCTGTCGGGCGCCGGCGGCATGACCTATGCCGGCCAGCAGATCCCGGACATCGTCGCCAACCTGCGCGTCGACCAGGGCTGGGGCTCGGCCCAGATCATGGGTGCGCTGCACCAGCTGCGTGACTTCGGCTATGCCGGCATCACCAACGTCCCGACCGCCAAGGCCGGCGACAAGATGGGCTGGGCCGTCGGTGCCGGTCTCCGCCTCAACCTCGACATGCTCGCCCGCGGCGACGTGCTCTGGCTGCAGGGCGTCTATGCTGACGGCGCTCTCGACTACGCCTTCGGCACCGCCAACCAGGGTGGCGACCGCTCGACCATTTCGGGCGCCGGCAACCTCGCTGGCACGAATGCTCTGAACACCCAGCTGCGTGACGCGGCCGTCATCCTCGGCGCCATCCAGACCACCAAGGCCTGGTCGATTGCCGCCGGCTTCCGTCACTTCTGGACCCCGGCCCTGCGTTCGTCCGTGTTCGGTGCCTATTCGAACATCGACCAGCCGGCCGCCAGCACCCTCTGGGACGTGAAGTACTGGAACGTCGGCGTCAACACCATCTGGTCGCCGGTTCGCAACCTCGACCTCGGTGTGGAAGTCGTCTACCACAACATCCAGGCCCGTCAGCAGAACGGCCTGCCGGCGGTCATCGGCCCGAGCAACACGTTCCGCGGCCAGGAAGGCGCCTGGGTCGGCACCATCCGCATTCAGCGCAACTTCTGATCTGATCCTCAGATCATAGGCTGAAGAATAAAGAACCCCGGCGGGAAACCGCCGGGGTTCTTCTTTATGTCGGCAAGATGATCAGAAGCCCAGGGCGCAATCGCCACCCTCCCCTCCCCTTACGACTTCAGCGGATCGGGTATTTTCTTCAATTCGTCGAACATGATGGGAATGGAAACAGCGCCGTAACGTCTGGATACGCTCGCCTGGGCATGACCGACAATGGCATCCGTGATCTTTTCGGGAATGCCGACTTCGAAGGCCTTCTCCTTGAACCAATGGCGCCAGGCATGGCTCGGATCCTTGCCGGCCGAGCGGCCGATATCGAGCCCAAGCGAATGAATCCATTCGGTGAGCCGGTTCCGGGTGGTGCGCCCGGGATTGTAGGGACCCGCCACCGTCGGCGAGGTGACCTTGCCGTCGAGGATGAAATCGTCGCGCGTTCGGTTGATGAACAGCCGGTCGCGCCCGGCGGAAAGCGCAAAGTCGATGAACCCGCGTTCGAGAATGAGCGGATGCAGCGGCACGATCCGTTCCGAGGCGGCGGTCTTGACCGGTCCGGCCTGGCGCGAGATCCGGATGCACCAGATATCGTCGCGCTTGACGACATCCTCCCGCCTGAGATTCACGATCGTCGAGATGCGGCTGCCGGTCAGCGCGGTCAGCCAGGGGATCCACCGGCGCGCCGGCTTCTCCTCGAGATCGGCAGCCTGCAGCAGAACCCGCGCCTCATCGTCGGAAAAGGCCATCATTCGGCGGCTGGTTCCAAGCCTGTTGTTGCGAAAACGCACTCCCGACGTCGGATCCGCCATATCGAGCAGTCCCTGCTCGATGCCAAACCGGAAAACCGAACGCAGCGCGGCCAGATCGGAGTGCCGCGCCGTCCTGATGAGACGTCCGCTGCGGATCAGATGATCGCGGTAGTTCCGCACATCCTGCGTGGAAACCTTCGTCGGATCCTGGTGCCCAAGAAACCCGGCGAAACGCTGGATCAAGGTTTCCCAGTGCGGCGGCGTAGTCGGCGCACCGCCCGACAGCAGGTGATGCTCGCGCCAGTGCTCGAAGAGCTCGACGAACGAAAGCCCCGCATCGCGATCCGGCAGCATGGAGCCCGCGACTGATCCGAAGGCGGAAACGGACGGGCTTTCGATCGCGCCATGATCGGCAGCCATGCTGTCCGCCGCCTCTTCGGCCACCGGCCCATCATGCTCGACCGGCGCGTCCCCGGCGGGCAATGGAACGGCGCCGGCAAGGGCAGTCAGCGTCTCGTTCGCGTGAACAAGAATCTGAAACGAGATCGCCATTGCGAAATATTTCGCATCCTGAATGGAGCGACAGACTGGCGGAATCTGGATATGGCGATCGATCGTCACGTCAAAGACAAGACCATCGACGTTGACGCGCACCGATTCACCAAGAAGATCGTCGGAAATATTGGCGGCCGCCGGCAACGCGAAGCTGAACGTCCCGTTTGGGGCGCAAGACAACTCCGGTTGTGACGCAACTGCACTCAAGGTCCGCTGTCCCCAACTCCAAAGCACTCTCGATCGGGTTGCCCCTGAAAGCGCTCGGCTCGGCGATTCACATACTTTCGAAGCTGTCAAAGCGTAAAGAGAGAGCGACAGAAGCGGCCTTCAGCGCAAACCCAGCGGCGACTTTTCGAAATTGGCAAGAATTATAACCACATAATGCCAACTCATCAAGCATTGACGCCGATCAAATGCACGTTGTTGACAGCGCCAATCCTTTGATTCAAGGAGAATGTCGTGCTACGATTTGCCAATTACATTTCGAATGGAAACGAATAGAAACAGATAGATACATATGTAAACATTAATTCACAGAATAACATTGTTCAAAGAGATGCTGACGTCTCGAATGCCTTCCTCACAGGGCGGCGAAGGCGACACAGCGGTCGCAGGGCGCCGCAGACGGCGCGCCTTTTCTCAAACTGTTGCAGATACGCAACATACATTTCACGACACCGCTTGCCGGCCCAGGGCCACAGCCAGCCGCTCAACGGTGACCACCGCCCGGCAAAGGGCCCGGCCTGCGCTCATCACATGAGACAACCAACTCGCTGATGATACGTACTTTTTTTGCAACTGCCTGCACCGGACGGAACCGGCCTGGCGCTGCGGGCGTGATCGGCAAGGCCGGTCTCGATCGTGGTTGTGAATGGCGCGGAGCGACACGCCACAAGAAGCCACAGGACACGCAGAAGCTGTTGTTGTCTGAAACTTATGATTGTATTTTGTATAAAAACAATCAACGAGGGTGACGAAGCGTCGACGCTTCCAAACGCGCCACGGTTCGACGAGACACCGAAACCGGCAGGCCAAAACCGGCGAATGGTACGGTCACTGGCGCACAGGACCGTGCCGATATGGGCCGACGCAGGCTTGCTCCAGCCGAAGCCGCGGGCCGAGCCCTCAAATCGCGATTTTTCACTGCCGGTTCAGCGCTTTGGCTCATTGCTGCCATAGCAGCTTCGCAATTTTCCCGCTAGAACCGCCGCGTGAACGCAGCAAGCACCCCACCTCTCGAGACGACCGCGCGGCCCATCCGCTGGAACCGGCGCAACACGGCGGTCGTTGCCGCCACCATCCTTGCCTTCTGGGGACTGACCGCCGCCGCCTATCAGATCGAGGCAGTGACGATACCCTGGGATGCGAAATCGCAGTTCTACAACTTTTACCGCTTCGTCGGCCGTGCCTTGTCGCAGGGTGAGCTTCCGCTCTGGAATCCCTATCATTTTTCCGGATTTCCAAGCGTTGCCGATCCCCAGTCGCTGCTGTTCTCGCCGACGTTCCTGCCGGCCGCCTGGCTCCTGCCCCGCGCTTCGATCGGCCTGTTCGACACGATCGTGCTGGCCCATCTCGCGGTCGGCAGCGCCGCCGCCGCGGGTCTCGCCGCCCGCCGCGGTTTTGGTCCACAGGCCGCGATCCTGGCCGCCGCCATCGTCTTTTTCGGTGGCCCGGCCATGGGGCGTCTGCAGCATGTCGGACTTGTCGTCTCCTATGCCTATCTGCCGGTCTGTCTCCTGCTGCTCGAACTTGCGCTCGACCGGCGCTCCTATGGATGGAGCATCGCTTTCGGCGCGACGGCCGCCTTCATGGCGCTCGGCCGCGACCAGATCGCCTTTCTGAACTGCCTGGCTCTCGCCGCGTTCGCGCTGAGCCGGGGCCTCGGCGCGGTGGAGCGCGGACGCTGGTTCCTCGCCCGCCTGCCGCATTTTCTGACCATGGGCCTGGTCGGCACGGCGATCCTGGCGGTGCCACTGCTCCTGACCTTGCAGTTTGCGGCCTTTTCCAATCGCCCGATGGTCGCGTTCCAGACCGCCGCCTATGGTTCGCTGGATCCGTTCAATCTCATCGGGCTGTTCGCAGCCGACTTTTTTGCTGGCCTTCAGAAGGCCGATCTCTATTTCGGCCCCGGCTCACCGAGCTGGCCGAGCTTCGACTGGACGGATCGTTCAGTCAATTTCCTGCATGTCGGCGTCACGGCCTGCCTTCTCGTCGTCTGGATCGGCCTGACCCGCAACGTCTGCCTGGGCCACCGATTGCGCTTCTTCACCGCGCTCGCTGGCGCGAGTCTCGTCTATGCCCTCGGCTCGCATACGCCGGTCTTTCGCCTCGTTTTCGACCATGTGCCGGGCATTTCCCTGTATCGGCGGCCGGCGGATGCCTGTTTCATTCTGGTCTTCGCCATCGCCATGCTGGCTGCCGGCAGCCTCGATGCCCTGCTGCGCGGCAGCCTCGTCCGGACCAACCGGATACTGCTCGCACTGGTTGCAGCGACAGCGTCGGGCCTCGTCGCCATCGCGCTCGCACGCGCCCCCGCCCGGCCGCAACTCGCCGTTGCCCTCATGGCCCTCGCCGGAGCGGTCGCCACCGGCGCGGTCGCCATGGTGCTCGTGCGCGGCATGCGGTCCGAGAAGGCCCGCCCCGCCCTCGGCTTTGCCCTGGCCGGGCTCGCCAGCGCCGAGCTTGCCTTCCACAACGTGACGACGCCGATCAATGCCGAGGCCAAAAGCGTCTATGCCGTCTTCAGTGACGCCCCCTCGCCCGACCGCGACGCCTTGCGCCAGTTGCTCGGCGCGCTCGAGGCCGAGCATGCGCGCGGCCGGCGGCCGCGGGTCGAGATCCTCGGGCCCGAGAACGGCTGGCAGAATGCCGGCATGACCTATGGCATCGAGAGCACGCTGGGCTACAACCCGCTGCGCTTCGCCCTCTATGAGCGGGCGACGGGGGCCGCCGAGACGGCGCACGAGCCGCGCCTCAGGCCGTTCCCGAAGACTTTCCGCGGTTATCGATCGCGCCTCGCGCGCCTGCTCGGCATCGAATTCGTGTTGTTCGACCAGCCCTTCGAACGGATGCCCGCCGCCCTGCCCCGCCCCCGCATCCTGCCGCTGCGCGACGGGCCGCCGCTCTGGCTCTACCGCCTGCCGCCGGCCGCTCCGCGCGCCATGCTCGCCGCGCGCGTCAAGCGGGTGAATGTCGAGGCGGCGCTGGCCGCCGACGAAATTCCCGATGTCGACATCGCCTCCGAGGTGCTGATCAGCGACGAGGACCCGGTCGACAGCGTGCCTTCCGCCACCGACGCGCCGGGCCGGGCCACCGCCGGCCGGGTGGCGATCGCCGAATATGGCATCAACACGGTGCGCCTGGTGGCGGAAACCGAGGTGGCCGGCATTCTGGTGCTGCACGACCTCGACTATCCCGGCTGGACGGTGTGGGTGAACGATCAGCGTCGGCCGCTCCTGCGCGCCAACGTGCTGTTCCGCGGCGTGGAGTTGCCGCCGGGTCGGCACGATGTGGTGTTCCGGTTCGAGCCCTTCAGCCGGGAAAATCTCGCGGCGGCGCTCGCGACCGTCACCCGCCGCCCCTGACCGGGTGTCTAGCCGGCGCTCGCCGTCCCGAGCGCGAGCCAGGCGCGGGCCTCGGCGAGAGCCCGGGCGATTTCGTCCTTGGTCATTTCACCGGCAATGTCCTGACGCTGCCGCGCAGCATCGCGGTCGCCCTGCGAAGCCGCAATGTTCAGCCATTTGTGGGCCGCCACCAGGTCACGCGGCACGGCACGTCCGGCGGCATACAGGCGGCCGAGCTCGCCGGGGGAACGCTGGGCGAGGTCAGGCGGCAGATGGCCGGCCCTGGTCAGGCCAGGGGCCGCAGGGCCGTCGGGCATGATCGACGGCGCGTCGTTTTCGGCAAGGATCGTTACGGACATTAGCGTCTCCGCGCTCGTCACGGCAGTCGCCGCCCACCCCTCATCCCTTTCGCCCTGGTAGTTTGCTGTCGAGAGGTCAACGATTCATTAACCGCGGGATCGGCCCGGCTGCGCCATGGGAATGCCGATCGGCATGCTGGACGCCGGCCGGGCGGACGGGCGAGACTGTCGGGATCGGCGCGCCGTCGAGAAGGGCCGGGCAAGACCGGCCGGGCGGCACGTCGCGGAGGGACCCTCGATGAAGACCTTGACCTTGTTCGGCCTGGCGGTCGCAACCACTCTTGCCCTCGCCTCCCCGGCGGCGGCCAACGACCCGCGCGGCACCTGGCGCAGCCAGTCGGGCGAGACGCGCGTCCGTTTCGCCGATTGCGGCAACCAGATCTGCGGCACCATCGTCGCGTCGGCACAGGCGCGCGACGACAAGAACCAGGATGCGGCGCTGCGTGGCCGCAGCCTTGTCGGCGTCCGCATGATCACCATGCGTCCGAACGGCACGAATGCCTGGCAGGGCACGCTCTACAATTTCCAGGACGGCAAGACCTATAACGGCCGCATGACCATGCCGTCGGCCAATTCCATGAGCCTGTCCGGCTGCGTTCTCGGCGGCCTGATCTGCCGCAGCCAGACCTGGACGAGGGCCAACTGAGCAGCCCCGCGGAACGGGGGCCGCGAGGCCCCCTCTCCGGTCAGCCCTGCCGGGCCGTCTGGCCGAACAGGACGGCGCGCGCCGCCGGATCCTGCATCGCCTGGGGATTGCGGTCTTCCTTGTTGACCATGAGGCCCGCCTTGACGCCTGGCCGGGCCAGCATCCGCTCGATCCATGCCTTCACATGGGGAAACTGGTTGATGTCCTGGCCCTGGCGCTCCCAGGCCTTGGCCCAGCCGATGCAGGCCATGTCGGCGATCGAGTAGTCGCCGGCAATGTAGTCGCGGCCTTCGAGGCGGCGGTTGAGCACGCCGTAGAGGCGATTGGCCTCGTTGGTGTAGCGGTTGATCGCATATTCGATCTTTTCCGGCGCGTAGATCCGGAAATGATGGGTCTGGCCGAGCATGGGGCCGAAACCGCCCATCTGCCACATCAGCCATTGATCGACCTCGACGCGCTTGCGCTCGTCGGTCGGATAGAACTTGCCGGTCTTGCGGCCGAGATATTGCAGGATCGCCCCGGACTCGAAGACCGAGATCGGCGCGCCGCCCGGGCCGTCGGGATCGACGATGGCGGGGATGCGGTTGTTCGGCGAGATCGCCAGGAATTCCGGCTTGAACTGATCCCCCTTGCCAATATTCACGGTATGCACCGTATAGGGCAGACCGCACTCCTCGAGCATGATGGTGATCTTCCACCCGTTCGGGGTCGGCCAATAATAGAGGTCGATAGGTTTCTGGGACATTGTCCGTCTCGTGTCACTGAAGCTCGACGCCAGTTCCGGGTGGGCTGCAGGGGCGAGAAACTATCCCGAAATTCCAGCGCGAGCTAGGCGTTGAGTGCCCGCCATCCGTGCGATGCCTCATTGGCAGGGGAATAAAATCCTGGCAGGATGACAAGGTTAACGGGCGGCCGCGCGGGCCCCAAGGGCCGGATCGCCAGGCGCCTCAGGGAGGAATGTCCATGCGCCTTCATCTGATTGCGGCTGCGGCCGCCTCTTTGCTGATGTCCGACATCGCATTCGCGCAGGCTCCGGCGACGACGCCGGGTGCCGCCCCCCCCACCAGCGCCCCGGCGGCGACGCCCTCGCGTAGCCGCACGCGCACGCCGGCCGCCCAGGCCCCGGCCGCGACGCAGCCCGCCACGGCCGCCCCTGCCGCGGGCAGCGAGGCGACGACCGGACGGCGCCAGCGCTCGCCCGCTCAGTTGCGCAACGACCAGATCATGCGCGACTGCGGCGCCGAGTGGCGCGGCCAGCGCGACCAGCTGCGCGCCCAGGGCAAGACCTGGCGCAGCTTCCTGCAGGAATGCCGGCAGCGGCGGCGCGGCTGAGCGGCAGCTCAGTCCAGCACCATCTTGAAGCCCTCGTGGCTGCGCGCAAAGCCCAGCCGCTCATAGAAGCGGTGGGCAGCGCCGCGGCGCTTGTCCGAGGTCAGCTCCAGAAGGCCGACGCCGAGCCCACGGGCCGTGTCGACGGCATGCTGCATCATCCGGGCACCGATGCCGGAACTGCGCAGATCCGGATCGACATGCACGCTCTCGATCTTGCCGCGAGTCCGGCCGCGCTGGGCGATGCCCGGCAGGATCGTAAGCTGGTAGGTGCCGACCACCCGGCCGGCCTTTTCCGCGACGAACAGATGATTGGCATCCGACCGGGCAAGCCGTTCATAGGCTTCGGCATAGGCCGGATGGCGCGCCTCCGCTTCCGCCGCAGCACGATCGGGAGCGCCGGCTGCCGCCCCCATGGCGATCAGTGCCGCAACGGCCGCGACATCATCCTTGCCCGCCGCACGCACCACGATCGAACCGTCCTGAATGCTCATCCCGGCATGCCTCTGCTTGCGCGTTGAACACGAGGCGAGGCTCGCCCGGCCTCGCCAGTCGGGCGGCATCGGAGACCAATCGGCGGCGCCGGGCAAGAGAGCCTGCCGCAGCGGAGACCAGCCGCGAATGCCGGACGGCATCGGCCCGTCCGGGCGGCCGAACACCGGCGATGCTGGTGTGGCGCCATCATGCCCCATCCCGGGACTGGCAGCCCTCGCTGCGGCACCCGACGGCCACGCGCCCTGTCGGGCCCTGGCTCCCCATTCTCGGATGATCAGGCCGTCGCGGCCGTGGCCGACACTGGAACGCCCGGTCGTGGCGACCGGATCCGGGGAGCGCAGCGCCCTCAGATCCCGAGCTTCTGCTTCAGGATGTCGTTGACCGCGCCCGGATTGGCCTTGCCGCCGGAGGCCTTCATCACCTGGCCGACGAACCAACCGAGCAGCGTCGGCTTCGCCTTGGCCTGCTCGACCTTGTCGGGATTGGCCGCGATCACCTCGTCGATCACCTTCTCGATCGCGCCGGTATCGGTGACCTGTTTCATGCCGCGCTGTTCGACGATCTCGGCCGGATCGCCGCCTTCGGCGAAGACGATGTCGAACAGGTCCTTGGCGATCTTGCCGGAAATGGTGCCGTTGGCGATCAGGTCGATGATGCCGCCGATCTGATCCGGCGTGACCGGCGATGCGGTGACGTCCTTGCCGTCCTTGTTCAGGCGGCCGAACAGCTCGTTGATCACCCAGTTGGCCGCCGCCTTGGCATCGCGGCCCTTGGCCACCGCCTCGAAATAGTCGGCGCTTTCCTTCTCCAGGATCAGGATAGAGGCATCGTACGGCGTCAGGCCGTAGTCGGCGATCAGGCGCGCCTTCTTGGCGTCCGGCAGCTCCGGCAGGTGACGCGCGAGGTCGTCGACATAGGCCTGGTCGAATTCCAGCGGCAGCAGGTCCGGATCCGGGAAATAGCGATAGTCGTGCGCCTCCTCCTTGGAGCGCATCGAGCGCGTCTCGCCGCGGTTCGGGTCGAACAGGCGGGTTTCCTGCTCGACCGTGCCGCCATCCTCGATGAGACCGATCTGACGGCGCGCCTCATAGTCGATGGCCTGGCCGATGAAGCGGATCGAATTGACGTTCTTGATCTCGCAGCGCGTGCCGAAAGCCTCGCCCGGGCGCCGCACCGAGACGTTCACGTCGGCGCGCAGATTGCCTTTTTCCATGTCGCCGTCGCAGGTGCCGAGATAGCGCAGGATGGTACGCAGCTTGGTCACGTAGGCCTTGGCTTCGTCGGCCGAGCGCATGTCCGGCTTGGAGACGATCTCCATCAGCGCAACGCCCGAGCGGTTGAGGTCGACGAAGGAGAGGGTCGGGCTCTGGTCGTGGATCGACTTGCCGGCATCCTGCTCCAGATGCAGGCGCTCGATCCGAACGACGAAGCTCTCGGTGGGCGTCAGGTCGACCGACACCTCGCCCTCGCCGACGATCGGGCTCTTGTACTGGCTGATCTGATAGCCCTGCGGCAGATCCGGATAGAAATAGTTCTTCCGGTCGAACACGCTCTTCAGGTTGATCGCGGCCTTCAGGCCGAGGCCGGTGCGGATCGCCTGGCGCACGCATTCCTCGTTGATGACGGGCAGCATGCCCGGCATCGCCGCGTCGACGAGGCTCACCTGGCTGTTGGGCTCGGCGCCGAAGGCGGTCGCCGCGCCCGAGAACAGCTTGGCCTGGCTCGCGACCTGGGCATGGATCTCGAGGCCGATCACCACCTCCCAGTCGCCGGTAGCGCCGGGAATGAGCTTCTTCGGATCAACAGGCGCGGTCATGGCGGGCTCGTTCGAAGATATCAGGGGTTATGCCGGAAGTACCCAAAGGCTCCGGCGAGAACAAGTCTTGAGGTCAATGGCCCGTGGGCCCCTCGATGCGCCTGGCGAACAGGCGGCAGACGAAACCGCCGACCAGCGCGCCGAGGGCGAGCAGGATCAGGTAGCCGAGCTTCAGCGCGGGGTCGCCGCTCCACCAGGCCATCGCGACCAGCAGCAGGAACAGGCAGGCCGCCACCCACAGCAGCCAAGCGAACACCGTCAGGCAGGCGATCGCAATGGCGCGGGTGAACAGCATGTCAGGCCCACCAGCGATCTTTGACCGGGAAGGCGCCTTTGGCCTGCTCGATGACGCCGGCCACCGTGAACAGCGTCTCCTCGTCGAAGGCGCGGCCGATGAGCTGCAGACCGAGCGGCAGGCCCTGCGGGTCGAGGCCGGCCGGCACCGAGATGCCCGGCAGGCCGGCCATGTTGACGGTCACGGTGAAGACGTCGTTGAGATACATCTCGACCGGATCGCCGGAGCCCTTCTCGCCGATGCCGAACGCCGCGGTGGGCGTCGCCGGCGTCAGGATCGCGTCGACGCCCGCGGCATAGGCCTCCTCGAAATCGCGCTTGATCAGCGTGCGCAGCTTCTGGGCGCGGACATAATAGGCATCGTAATAGCCCGCCGACAGCACGTAGGTACCGATCATGACACGCCGCTTGACCTCCTTGCCGAAGCCGCTCGCGCGGGTCTTCTCGTAGAGATCGATGATGTCCTTGCCGGGGACGCGCAGGCCGTAGCGCACGCCGTCATAGCGGGCGAGGTTCGAGGAAGCCTCGGCCGGGGCGACGATATAATAGGCCGGCAAGGCGTATTTCGTGTGCGGCAGCGAGATGTCGACGACATTGGCGCCGGCATCCTTGAGGATCTGCGCGCCCTCGGCCCAGAGCTTCTCGATCTCCGGCGCCATGCCGTCGACCCGATATTCGCGCGGAATGCCGATGGTCATGCCCTTCACGGACCGGCCGACGGCCTTGGCATAGTCCGGCACCGGCTGGTCGACACAGGTCGTATCCTTGGCGTCGGGACCGGCGAAGGAGCGCAGCAGCATGGCCGCATCGGTCACTGTGCGGGCGATCGGCCCTGCCTGGTCGAGCGAGGAGGCGAAGGCGACGACGCCCCAGCGCGAGACGCGGCCATAGGTCGGCTTGATGCCGACAGTACCGGTGAAGGCGGCCGGCTGGCGGATCGAGCCGCCGGTATCGGTGGCGGTGGCACCGGCGCACAGGAAGGCGGCGACCGCCGACGAGGAACCGCCGGACGAGCCGCCGGGCACCAGATAGCTGCCCTCGACCCCGCCGGCGCCGGCCGACACGTTCGACCCCTGCCGCCGCCAGGGATTGATGGCGCCGGGGAAGCAGCTCGTCTCGTTGGACGAGCCCATGGCGAATTCGTCGTTGTTCAGCTTGCCGAGCATGACCGCGCCGTCGCGCCACAGGTTCTGCGTGACGGTCGATTCATAGGTCGGGACGAAATTGGCGAGGATGTTCGAACAGGCCGTGGTCCGCGTGCCCTTGGTGCAGAACAGGTCCTTGATGCCGAGCGGAATGCCCTCCAGCGGCCCGATCTCGCCCTTGGCGATACGGGCGTCCGAGGCGGCCGCCATCGCCAGCGCCTGCGCCGGCGTCTCCAGCACGTAGGCGTTCAGCGCCCGGCCCTTCTCCATGGCATCGAGATAGGCGCGGGTCAGCTCGGTGGCCGAAAAGTCCTTGGCGGCGAGGCCGGCATGGGCCTCCGCGATCGAAAGGCGGGTCAGGTCGGTCACCGCGATCACTCCACGACCTTGGGAACGGTGAAGAACGTGCCTTCATGCTCGGGCGCATTGGCGACGATCTCGCTGGCGATGCCGCCGTCGGTCACCACGTCCTCGCGCTTCTTCATCACCATCGGCGTGACCGAGGTCATCGGCTCGACGCCCGACACGTCGACCTCGTTGAGCTGCTCGACGAAGGAGAGAATGGCGTTGATCTCGCCCTGGAGGTGCGGCACCTCCGCCTCGGTGACGGCAATGCGCGCCAGATGCGCGATGCGCCGCACGGTCGCCTGATCGACGGACATTGGAAATTTCACCTCAGGTCGCGTGAGGAAGGAGGATCGGGCCTCATAGCACCCGCCCCTTTCGCGCTGCAACCACGGCAGGAATGCGAATGTGACATTTGCGCCGGCGCGATGGGCGCGCGCACTGGCCGATATTGCCCGCTGCGACGCGCCGGAGGGCTTCGAGCGCTCAGGCCCCGCGCTCGGGGCCATCGCCCCGGCGCCGTCCCTCGCCGCCGAGCCCGGTCAGCTGGCCGGCAAGGCGCGGCAGCTCGCTCAGGCGGAAGCGCAGGATCGCGGCCGAGGGGATGACCGTCTCGCCGGTCGGCCGGCGGCCGGCCGCGCCCCGGCCGCTGTCCGCCTCGATGGCGTTGAATGGCCCGGCCTCGGCAGCCCGGCGGCCCCCTGCCGCATCATCGGGCGGCGGTGCCTCCCCCGCGACAGGCTCGGCCTCCGCGATCAGCCGTTCCCGAAGCGCCCGCACCGCCGCAGCTCCGCCCTGAGGGATGGCGCGCGGCCGAGCGACCACCACCTGGGGCGGCGCCTCGCCGGCATGGTCGAGCGCCGTGTAGAGCGCGGCATGGGCCTTCACCGAGGAGCTTTCCGCGGTTTTCGAGGTTGAGAATGTGTTGCGCTGGTCGGTCATGCGGCCCTCTCGCATCGCGCCGCATGTTGCCAGCACGGCGTGTCGGTCGCGAGTGAAACCATTTGTTAACCCTGACGAACATGGTTGATGCCGCCTTAATATTGCAGACCCTTTGGCATAAGCGTCTGAGCAAGCTAGAACCGCGCGGGTTTCCCATCCCCGGACTTATCCACATGTGCGCAGATTGTGACCGCCTCTTCGCAGCCCCCGGATCCAAGGCGGATCTCGAGGAGGGCGACCGGCTGACGCCGCGATTCGGCCCCGACGGGCTGGTGACGGCGGTGACCAGCGACGCCGCCAGTGGCGAACTGCTGATGGTCGCCCACATGAACGCGGAGGCGCTGGCCAGAACCATCGAGACCGGCGAAGCTTGGTACTGGTCGCGCTCGCGCAAGGCGCTCTGGCACAAGGGCGACACGTCGGGCCAGATCCAGACGGTGGTCGAGATGCGGGTCGACTGCGACCAGGACGCCATCTGGCTGAAGGTGACCGTCGGCGGTGACGGCGGCTCCTGCCATACCGGCCGGAGGTCCTGCTTCTACCGGGCGGTTCCGACCGGTGGCGCGGCTGCCGAAACGCGGCTCGTGCCGCGCGATGCCGACCGCCTGCGTCCGGCCTTCGGCTGAGTCATGCTGAGGCTTCGTCGCGCGCGCCGGCGCCGGGACGGCGATGCGGCACAGGCTCCGGTCGAGCCGGCCGTGCCGGCGCGGCCGACCATTGGCCTGGCGCTTGGCGGCGGCGCGGCGCGCGGGCTCGCCCATATCGGCGTCCTGCGTGCGCTGATGCGGGCCGGCTACACGCCTGATGTGATCGCCGGCACATCGATCGGCGCGGTCGTCGGCGGCCTGCACGCCGCCGGCAAGCTCGACGCCCTCGCCGACTGGGCGACCTCGCTCAAGCGGCGCGATGTCATTTCGCTCGTCGACATCGCCATTTCGGGCGGCGGCCTGATGGGCGGATCGCGCGTCGCCCGGTTGCTCGAACGCGAGATCGGCGACATCAGGATCGAGGACCTGCCGATCCCCTTCGCCGCGGTCGCGACCGAAATCGGCACCGGCCACGAGATCTGGCTGACGCGCGGCCTGCTGATGACGGCCTTGCGCGGCTCCTACGCCCTGCCCGGCATCCTGCCGCCGGTGCGCATCGGCGGGCGCTGGCTGATGGATGGCGCCCTGTCGAACCCGGTGCCGGTGTCGGTGGTGCGCGCGCTCGGCGCCCGGCTGGTCATTGCCGTCAGCCTCAATGCCGATGCCCTCGGCCGGGCAACCGTCATCCAGGACCACGGCACCAGCCCCGAGGACGAGGCCCTGCCGCTGATCGAACCGCGCCCACGCGTGCGGGCCGTCGTCAATCTCGGTCGCGGGCTCGGTCGTGGCCTCGGCCGGGCGCTGGCCCGGCCCTTGCGCATCCGCGCCGAAACGGCCGAGGTCACGGGCGCCATCGATCCACGCATCGCGCTGGCGCGTTCGCCCGGCATTCCGACCGTGCTGGCCAAGGGGTTCAACGCCACGCAGGAGCGCATCGCGCGCACCCGCCTTGCCGGCGACCCGCCGAACGTGCTGATCGGGCCCCGCATGTCCCGTCTCGGCCTGTTCGAGTTCCATCGTGCGGCCGAAGCCATCGCCCTCGGCGAGGAAGCGACCGAACGCCTGCTGCCCGACATTGCCGAAGCGATGAAGGCCGTCGCCTGACGATCGCAACCCGCCGGCGCCACCGGCCCGGCCGGGAAGCCGGGCTCGGGCGGCGGCGGTCAGGAATTCATGATGTAGTCCTTGAGCGCGCTCTGCTCGTGTTCCATCTCGGCGACGCGCGACTTCACGACGTCGCCGATCGAGATGATGCCGACGAGCTTGCCCTTTTCGACCACCGGCAGGTGACGGAACTTGCCCTCGGTCATGCGTTCCATCAGGTCGCCGATCGAGTCCGTTTCGGCGCAGGTGACCACCTTGGTGGTCATGGTCTCGGCGACGCCGCTGTCGAGCGCGCCGGCACCGAGCCGGGCGACGGCCCGGACGATGTCGCGTTCGGACAGGATCCCCGCAATATCCCGGTCGCCCGACGATACGACCACCGCGCCGATCCGCCGGTCAGCCAGCATGTGAACGGCATCGGCCAGCGACGCCTGGGGTGAAATAGTCGCGACCTCGCGACCCTTGCGGTCGAGAATGTGGCGAACGACGCTCATAGTGGTTGCCTCCGTTTCGAACGGACCAGTCCCGCGTCGAGATCACCTGTCGTTTCGACCACCTGGGGGTTGGCCCGAATCCTCCGTTTCGAATGCGGGCGAACCACAGGAGATCATCACACCAGTCACCCCGACATGCCCTCATCATGCCCCGGTCGCACCGGACGACAAGGATTTACCGGCCGCGCCTTTCGCGCAAGCCGGTTGTGGTGCGCTGCGGCAAAGCCAGATGATCGCAGGCTAGCTCAGGCTGGGACGGGGTCGAAGAAGCGGAATAATACCAGCCCTGCGACAAATCCGCCGAGGTGGGCCTGCCAGGCAATCTGTCCCTCGGCCCCCGGTATCGGCAGGCTGACGGCGCCGAAGACGACGTTCAGCACCACCCAGACGATGATCATGCTCATCGCCCGGCCGTCGCGCAGCGTTTCCATCAGGCTGTGGGCCCGGACGCGATAGACGGCGTCGGGATCGTTCCAGCCCGACGGACTGAACGGCCCGCCATGCTGGAACATGAAGCGCACCGCCGCCGCCGTGAAACCCGAGACGGCGGCAGACGCGCCGATCATCGGCGCGATCTGCGTGCCATTGGCGGCAAGGTGGGCGGCCGCGCCGGCGGCGGCCGTGGCAACGAAGAAGGCGACCGTGCGCGCCGGTCCGAAGCGGCGCGCGACCGGGCTGCCGAAGACGACGAACCAGAGCACGTTGACGGTCAGGTGCGTCCAGTCGGCATGCAGGAAGGCATAGCTGACGAAGCTCCAGATGTCGGCCGCAACACCGCCTGGAAAGCCCCAGGACGCGGCGAGCGAACGCTCGAACCGGCCCGGAATGAAGGCGAAGGTGAGCAGCACCTGCAGGTCGGTCTCCGGATCGAGCAGATAGATCCGCACCGCGTGGATCAGGATCATCGCGCCGGAAAGCACCGCGATGACACCGGGAATGTTCAGGATCGGTTCGCGCTGGGACAAATTCTTGAGGCTTTCGGCGGCCATGGCGACCGTGGGGCGGCCGCTCTTGACTGCCTCACTAACCCGATTTGCCGCGCTTCGCCATGGCGGCGCGGCAAAGTCGGCCAAAAGATCGCCGCCGCGCTCCAGGCGCGGGCAGCCGCCCTGGCATGCGATCTGCAACTGCTCCGGCAGAAACGCCGGAAGGACTGGAAACTGTCCCGGCACGGCACAGACTGGTTACGAGGAATTCCATGCGACATGCAGCGAGCCGAACCCTGTTCGCCTATTGGGACGGGCTGCGCGCCGGCGGGATCGCTCCGGATCGCGCCGAAATCGAGCCGCGCGGCATTGCCGGTATCCTGGGTGACACCTTCATCCTGGAGAGCGACCGCCTTGGCGTCGTGCCCTACCGCCTGGCCGGCTCGCGGGTCTGCGCCATTTTCGGACAGGAGATGAAGGGCCAGTCGTTCCTCGGCCATTTCACCGGACAGGACCGTGCCAAGGTGGCGCAGGGGCTCGCCGACGCCAATGCCGCGCCGACCGGCCTCCTGATCGCCGCCGAAGGTGTCAGCGCCGCCGGCGAGACCGTGCCGCTCGAGCTCGTCATTCTGCCGCTCGCTCATCGGGGCCGGATCGGCGCGCGCATGATCGGCGTCGTTTCCAGCGCCGAGACGCCCTATTGGGTCGGCCGCGATGAGATCACCGAGCTGCGGCTCGTCCATATCAAGCTGATCTGGCCGAACTGGCAGAACAACCGCCAGGCGGCAGAGCCGCGGGCCGCCGTGGCCCATGCCGCGCCCTCGCCCATTGCGGCGATCTTCCCGTCCCGCCCCTCGCTGCGCGTGATCGAAGGCGGCCGCACGGCCTGATTGCCGCCAGATTGATGCGTCGAGGCAACGCTGCGTTAACGACATAGCCCTAATGTCCGGAGAGGCCGTCGACCATCCCCGGAACATGCCAGCACTGCCCAAAGTCCTGACCCTTGCTTCGGGCGAAGAAAGCCGCCGCTTTCAGCGCGTGCGCGTCGATGTGCTCGGCCGGTTCATGCTGAGCGACCGGCGCGAGTTTCCGTGCCAGGCCATCGACATGTCGCCGGGTGGCGCCCAGATCGTCGCGCCCGTCGTCGGCAAGCTCGGCGAGCGGGTGGTGGCCTATCTCGACCATGTCGGCCGCATCGAGGGCATGATCGTGCGGGTCACCCCCACCGGTTTCAGCATGACGATCGAAGCCTCCGCGCGCAAACGCGACAAGCTCGCCGATCAGCTCACCTGGCTTGCCAACCGGCACATTCTGGGCCTGCCCGAAGATCGCCGCCACGAGCGTGTGGTGCCGACCAATCCGTTCACCACGGTCACCATGCCCTCGGGCGAAAAGCTCCCGGTCCGGGTCATCGACATCTCGCTGTCGGGTGCGGCGGTCGCCGGAGCCTCGGGCGCCAGGATCGGCGATGTCGTGCAGGTGTCCCGCACCATGGGGCGGGTCGTGCGCATGCTCGACAAGGGGTTCGCCGTGGAGTTTTCCGGCCAGCAGCCGATCGAGACCATCCTGCAGCTCGCGCGCGAGCTGGGTGCGGATGTCGGCCGGCCCCAGGACGACCTGGTGGCGCTGCGCTGACTGCTGCCGTCCACTTTCCGCCACATGCGGAACCCGTCGTTCCGGGCGTGCTGAACGAAAGCTGAAGACAACCGCTCCATTGCCGCCGGGCCGCTTAACCGCAGCCGCCGCCGCGCTGCCGGCTACGCCGCGTGGCTGCCCCCGAAATCCGGCGCTGCACTGACACTGCCGGCCGCAATGGCACCAGACGGCATTTTCACCGCATTCCATCGTCTGAATCCACGCCGCGTTAAACTGAACGAAGCCTCACCGGAACACCTCGCCTTTCACCGTTTCGCTTCAGCCCGCCGCAAAGCCGGCCTGCCATCGTGCCGCCATCGACGGAGGGACACGCGATGCCGGGCCGGTGGACGACGGTGTTGGGAGGTTGCGCGCTGGCGCTGGCGATCATCGCCGTGCCGGGCGGCGCAGGCTCGCGCGCGGCCGGCCAGCCTCCGGCGGCGCTCACCGAAGCCGGCGAGACCAGCGTGCCGATCGGCTGGACCCAGTTCTGCGCGCATTTTCCCGAGGACTGCCGGTCACGGCCGGCCCGCATCGAGACGCTCGCGCTGACACGGGCGGCGTGGGGACAGCTCACCAGCATCAACGCGCATGTCAACGCTGCCATCGAGCCGGTCACCGACATGGAGCAATATGGCCAGGAGGAGGTCTGGACCTATCCTCTGTCGGGCCGCGGCGACTGCGAGGACTATGTCCTGCTGAAGAAGCAGATGCTGGTCCGCGCCGGCCTGCCGGCCAGCGCGCTCCTGATCACCGTCGTTCGCGACCGCAAGGGCGAAGGTCATGCCATCCTCACCGTCAGGACCGACCGCGGCGACTATGTGCTCGACAACGAGACCGACGACATCCGGCTCTGGCATGAGACCGGCTATCGCTTCGTCAAGCGTCAGTCGCGCGAGGATCCGAACCGCTGGGTGACCATCGGCCCGGCCTCGGCCCCGGCCGCCGTCGCCTCGCAATAAGGAATGCCATGGCGCGGCCGATGGATCCGCGCTTTGGCAGTGATGCTTCAAAAGTGGCGAGCGTTCCGACAGCTTCGCTGTTGTTTGCCCAAAACGGTTTCAGGAGATCGCAGTCCCGACAGCCCCGCTGTCGCCCACCACGGTTCGACGATTCGCGGCCCCGGTCATATCCCACCCCTCCCCGTCCCCGACCGGGCCCGCGATCGACGGCCGGTGCCTCAGAACGAGGGCCGGCCGTCACCCTTTCGCCGCCCAGGCCACGGCCTGGTCGAGCCGATCGTTGCCCCAGAACAGCTCGCCGTCGGCGGTGACGAAGCTGGGCGCGCCGAAAATGCCGGCGGCCTTGGCCGTCTCGACGGTGGCGCGCAGCTCGCGCTTCACGGCGTCGCCGCCGGCCGCCACCAGAAGCGGCACGGGTTCGATGCCTTCGGCCTTCAGGACCTGGCCGAGCACGGTGGCATCGCTGATATCGGCGCCTTCGCCGAACGACGCCCGGTAGACGCCGCGTGAAAAGGCCGCGCGGCGACCGTCGTCGGGCAGCGCCGTCGCGACCCGCGCCGCCAGGAGGCTGTTGGCGGGAAACGGCTCCGGCATGCGGAACGGCAGGCCGTGCGCCGCCATGGTCCGCTCGAGGTCCCGGCGCATGTAGCGCCCCTTGGCCGGCTGGATGTTGAACGGCGAGGTGGTGAGGCCGAGCTCGGCGAAGATCGGGCCGAGCAGGAACGGGCGCCAGCGCACGGCGACGCCGGCCTTTTCGGCGATGTCGGCAAGGCGCATGGCCGCCGGATAGGAATAGGTGGAAGCGAACTCGTAATAGAAATCGAGTGCTGGCGCCGCCATCGTTCAGCCCACCACCTTCAGCTGGCCCTTGAACCGGGCGGCGTTCTCCACATAGTGCGCCGCCGTCTGCTTCAGCCGCGCCACAGCGGCATCGTCCAGCGTGCGAACGGCCCGGGCCGGCGAGCCGACGATCAGCGAATTGTCCGGAAATTCCTTGCCCTCGGTCACCAGGGCGCTGGCGCCGACGAGGCAGTTCCTGCCGATCTTCGCGCCGTTCAGGACGGTCGCGCCCATGCCGATCAGGCTGTTCGCCCCGATCGTGCAGCCGTGCAGGATCGCCTTGTGCCCCACCGTGCAGTCCGGGCCGATGACCATGGGATAGCCCATGTCGGTGTGCAGCACGCACATTTCCTGGATGTTGGTGCGCTCGCCGATCTCGATCCATTCGTTGTCGCCGCGCAGCACGGCGCCGAACCAGATGCCGACATCGGCCTTGAGCCTCACCCGCCCGATGACGTGGGCGTCCGGCGCGACGAAGAAGCGCTCCCCGGCGGGCAGTTCCGGCACGGTGCCGTCGAGCGAATAGATGGGCATGGGGCTCCTCCAAGGTGTTGGACGAGCTATGCCATGCCGACCGGACGAATAGAAGGCGCCGAAGGACCGATCAGAGCCCGGCGGTAACCAGCACCATCGAGACGACGCGCCCCGACATCAGGCTCCAGACGCCGGCGATCAGCGTCGCGAGGAAAACGAACTCGAAGCGGCGGTTGTGAATGCGCCGGCCCCGGATCGTGTTGCGCATGATGATGGCGGGCGCCGCAAAGGCGAGGAACGGTACGGCGAGCACCCCGCCGACGCCGCCCGTCTGCAGCAGGCGGAAGCTGGCGGGTTTTTCGGCGAGCGCCCGGTAGAGCGCCGCGAACAGCCCGGCCACGGCAAAGCCCAGCATGAGCGAATGGAGGAGCTGCAGCGACGACGGCGACATGACGCGGTACTCGGCACACGAGCGGGACGGCGGAAGGCGCCGCCCCGGTTCGGTACAATTGCTACCGCGCCGTTAGGCTTTTGTTAAGGATCCCGGCCGAGTTCCTGAAGGAACGGTTAACGCTCACTCCTCGAGATCGATGTCCAGGATCGAGATCGTCACCGTATACGAGGTCTCGCCATCCTCGACGTCCTTGTAGAGCGTGCCGATCTGCTCGTCGCCGAGATTGACCTCGATCATTTCGCGCCGCCGCGGATTGGGCGTCAGCTTGATGGTCGTGTTGCCGAACTTGCGGCGCAGGTAGTCCTGCAACTTGGCGATTTCCTGCTTGTCCACGGTGCGGCCTCCGGTGTTGCAAGACATGGCCCCGGCGGCGCCCTGGTCGGGCCGGCCACCAAATGCGAGGCACGTCGGATCAAGATCGCCGTGTGCCATGGCTACCGGGCACAGTCAAAGGCGGAACTCTCGCCCGCCCCGGCTATCCCCCGGCGATCATCTGATCCATGCTGCGCGAGGGCTCCGCGCAGCCGGCCTCGCCGACGATGCGCGCCGGCACGCCGGCCACCGTCTTGCACGGCGGGACCGGCGCCAGCACCACCGAGCCCGAGGCGATGCGCGAATGGTGGCCGATCGCGATATTGCCGAGCACCTTCGCGCCGGCGCCGATCATGACGCCGCGGCCGATCTTCGGGTGACGATCGCCGGTCTCCTTGCCGGTGCCGCCGAGCGTCACGTCCTGCAGGATCGACACGTCGTCCTCGACCACCGCCGTCGCGCCGACCACGAGGCCGGTCGCGTGGTCGAGGAAGATGCCGCGGCCGATGCGCGCCGCCGGATGGATGTCGGTCTGGAAGACGGCGGAGGATCGGCTTTGCAGATAGAGCGCGAAATCCTTCCGTCCGGTCGTCCACAGCCAGTGCGCGAGCCGGTGGCTCTGGATGGCGTGGAAACCCTTGAAATAGAGCAGCGGCTCGAGCGCGCGTTCGGTCGCGGGATCCCGGTCGACCACGGCCATGATGTCGGCGCGCATCGCGGTGCCCATCTCGTTGGACTGACCGAGGGCATCGTGAAAGGCCTGGCGGATGATCGCCATCGGCACGTCGGCATGATCGAGCCGGCTGGCGACGCGCGCCGCCACCGCCTCTTCGAGGGAATGCTGCGAGGAGACGGAACCGAACAGGAAGGTGGCGAGCGCCGGCTCGCGCTCCGCCGCCGCGGCCGCCTCCGCCCGGATGCGATGCCAGACAGGGTCGACCGTCTCCAGCCCCTGCGCGCGCTGGCGGTGGTCCGAACGAAAGCCTGCTGACATCATCGCCTCCTGTCGTACGGCGCCCGCGACAGGGGTCGGCGCCATCCGGCGGCAGGATCAGGTCCTGCTGCGCTGCACATATCACAGGTCAAGGACTTGGTGGGAAGACGCTGAATCGGAATGGCAGCCGGCGCTGCCATCGGGGCCGCGCCGCCTGAATCGGAATCAGAACCTGAGCCGACGACACCAATCGCCTGATTTTTATGAAGAATCGGCAGATCACGGCCAATCGATCCTCGCAGCCGGGTCAGCCGAGAAATGCCAGGATCGCCTCGGCGAAAGCATCGTTGCGATCGCCCGCCACCATATGGCTGGCGCCGCCGACGTCGACGAAACGCGCATGCGGCACCAGGGCGAGAAAAGCCTCGGCATGTTCGGGCGTGACGATTTCCGAGCCGGCACCGCGCACCAGCAAGGTCGGGACGGCCAGCCGGGCGGCCGCGGCCTCGAGCCCCGACAGCAGTGCCTCGCCCTCGGCATTGACGCTGCGCGGTCCGTCCCAGAACCGCGGATCCCAGTGCCAGTACCAGCGCCCGTCGGCGCGCTGGCGCAGGTTCTTGCGCAGCCCCTCCACGGAGGGCGGACGCTTGCGATGTGGCAGGTAGGCCGCGACCTGCTCGGCCGCCTCCTCGATCGTGGCGAAGCCGTCGCGTGCCCTCGCGGTCATGAAGCGCTGCACCTGGGCGACGCCGCTCCGTTCCATGCGCGGCGTGATGTCGACGAGCACCAGGGCGGCGAAGCAGTCCGTTTCGCCGAGCGCATGGAGCGAGGCTAGCCCGCCGAGCGATGCACCGATGGCGACCGGCCTCGCCCCGAAACGCTGCTCGATCTGGCGGCCGAGCGCGACCGCGTCGCGGCCATAGTCGCTGAACGAATAGGCGCCGCTGTCGACCCAGGCGCTGTCGCCATGTCCGCGCTGATCGACCGGGATGGCCGTGAAGCCGCGTTCGGCAAGCCGGCGCGCCGTCGCCCGCCAGGCATGCCGTGTCTGGCCGCCGCCGTGCAGCAGCAGCGCGCTGCGCGCGCCCTGGCCATAGACATCGCCTTCGAGGCGATTGTCGTCGGCGCCGGTGAAGCGGACGTGCCGCGGTTGCATGGACATGGCGCGGGCCGTCAGGGCCGGCGGCCGAGGAAACCGACGACGCCGGCCTTGAAGATCTTGTCGCCGACCGCCGGCATATGGTCGCGGTCGGGGATGTCGAGCGCCTCTCCCCGGGGGATCAGGGCCGCCAGCGGTGCCGGCGGGCCGGCGATCTTGTCCTTGGTGCCGACGGCGACGAGCGTCGGACACTGGATCTCGCCGGCCTCCTCCGCGGTCATTTCGTTGCGCGAGCCGCGGATACAGGCGGCGAGAGCGTTCCGGTCGGCGCGGGTCTGGTTGGCGAAGGCGCGGAACATGCGGCCCTGCGGGTCGGTGATCTCCTCCAGCGAGGGCGCCAGCAGCGCATCCGCAATGGTCTCCGGCAGGCCGACGCCCTCGACGAGATGGATGCCGAGCCCGCCGAGAACCGCCGAACGCACCCGGTCCGGATGGCGCTGGGCGAGGAAGGCCGTGATCCGCGCGCCCATCGAGTAGCCGAGCACGTCGGCCCGGTCGAGACCGAGATGATCGAGCAGCCGGCGGGCATCCTCGGCCATGATCCGGGTGTGGTAGGCTGCGGGCTCGTAGAGCTTCTCCGAGGCGCCATGGCCGCGATTGTCGAGCGCGATGACGCGCCGGCCGGCCTTGGTCAAGGTCTCCACCCAGCCGGGATAGACCCAGTTGATATGGGCGGTGGAGGCAAAACCGTGAATGCAGAGGATCGGTTCGCCGTCGCCGACGTCGAAATAGGCGATGGAAACGCCGTCTGACGGGAAGGTCTGGAGCGGAATGGGCGCTGGCATACTGGGCATGCTGTCTTCTAGCCGCCTGCCGCCGCAGCGAAAAGGCCCTGTTTCGGTGCGGTGACCTGCCGGGATGACAGACCGGCGATCCCGCGCTACGCATGCCCGATTGCGTCCTGGGAGCGCCAACGAAGCTCATGTCTCGCCTTTTCCTGCCCGCCCTTGCCCTCGCCACGCTGGCCTTCTCCCTGGCGGGCCCGGCCCAAGGCCAGAACCGAAGCGCCCAGAACCAGCCCTCCCAGCCCGCCGCCGTCCAGGACCCGAACGCCATGGCCTGGCGCAGCGGTCCGGAGGCGGCCGAGATCGAGCGGCGGGTGGAAGCGCTGCTGGCGCAGATGACGCTGGACGAAAAGATCGGCCAGCTCAACCTGACCGGACGCGGCGACGGCTTCGATCCGCAATGGGTCGCGACCGGCCGCTCCGGCGCGATCATGAACTTCATCGACCCGCGGGAGGTGCGCCGCCTGCAGGATCTCGCGCGGACGAGTCGGCTGCAGATCCCGCTGATCATCGGCCTCGACGCGATCCACGGCTTCGCCACCTACTTCCCGCAGCCGATCGGCCAGGCTGCAACCTTCGATCCGAAGCTGATCGAGCTGGCCGCCTATTGGACGGCCAGGGAATCGCGGGCGGCCGGCGTCAACTGGACCTTCGCGCCCATGGTGGATCTCACGCGCGATCCGCGCTGGGGCCGCGTGTTCGAAGGCGCCGGCGAGGACGTTCATCTGGCGTCGGTGGTCGCGGCCGCCCGGGTGCGCGGCTATCACCGCGGCGGGGTGGCGACCAGCGTCAAGCACTTCGCCGGCTATGGCGAGGCCGAGGCGGGCCGCGACTACAACAGCGTCTGGATCCCGCTCTCCAAGCTGCTCGATCGCCATGTCCCGCCATTCCAGGCGGCGATCGCGGCAGGCGCCTTCACCGCGATGACCTCGCTCAGCGCGATGAACGGCATGCCGGCGACGGCCGATCGCGGCCTCCTGACCGACCTGCTCAAGGGCCGCCTCGGTTTCCGCGGCTTCGTCGTCTCCGACTTCGCCTCGATCGAGGAGCTGATCAAGCACGGCGTCGCGGCCGACGGCGCCGAGGCAGCGCGCAAGGCGCTGCTCGCCGGCGTCGACATGGACATGTTCTCCGGCCTCTACATCCAGCATCTCGCCGACGAGGTGCGGGCCGAGCGGGTGCCGGTCGCCGCGATCGACGAGGCGGTCCGCCGCATCCTCCGGGTGAAGTTCCACATGGGCCTGTTCGAGGCCGCGCCGGTCGATCCGGCCGCGACCGCCGGCCTGCTGATCACGCCGCCGGCCCGCGCGGCGGCGCTCGCGGTGGCGCGCGAGGCCATGGTGCTGCTGAAGAACGACGGCGACATCCTGCCGATCCGCCCGGACGTGCGTTCCATTGCGGTGGTCGGCGCGCTCGCCATGGTCGACGAGGACTGGCAGTACGGCGACAATGTCGGCCTGCCGCGCATCCGCCGGTCCACCGTCCAGGCGGAGCTTGCCCGCCACCTCGGGCCGCAGGTCCGCATATCCGCCCATTCCGGCTTCACCACCCAATGCGGCATCGAGCTCGCCGAACGCGAGGCGACGCTCGCGGCCGCCCGCGCCGCCGACCTGATCGTCGCTGTGCTCGGCGAGGAATGCGAATTCATGGGCGAGAGCGCCTCCCGCACCCGGCTCGACCTGCCGGGCGTGCAGGGCGAGCTCCTCAACGACCTCATCGCCACCGGCAAGCCCGTGGTGCTGGTGCTGAAGACCGGCCGGCCGCTGGTGCTCACCGATATCGCCGCCCGCGTGCCGGCGATCATCCAGAGCTTCCATCTCGGCTCGGAAGGGCGTGTCGCGATCGGCGAGGTGCTGACCGGGCGGGTCAATCCCAGCGGCAAGCTACCCATGAGCATGCCGCGTTCTGTCGGCCAGATCCCGGTCTATTACGACCACCTGCCGACCGGCCGGCCGCAGATCAAGCACGAGCGCTACGAGAGCTCGTTCATCGACGAGCGCAACGAGCCGCTGTTCCCCTTCGGCTTCGGCCTCAGCTACACGCGCTTCACGCTCGACCAGCTGGTGCTCGACCAGGCTCGCGTGCCGCTGGCCGGCACCATCGTGGGCTCGGTGCGCATCACCAATGCAGGCGCGCGCGACGGCCGCGAGGTCGTGCAGGTCTATCTGCGCCAGCGCGTCGGCTCGCGCTCGCGACCGGTGCGGGAACTGAAGGCCTTCGAAAAGGTGACGCTCGCCGCCGGCGCCAGCCAGACCGTGCGCTTCGCCGTGCCGGTGGAGGCGCTCGCCTTCCATGACGACCAGGGCCGGCGCCGGCTGGAGCCCGGCCTCTACGACGTCTTCGTCGGCACGGATTCGCGCGCATCGCTCGCGGCGACCGTCGAGGTTGGCGAGTAGCACGTGGCGAAGGGCGGGTCGGGACGAAGCGCGACGCGCAGCCACCCCCACCTGCCATTCGCTACTTCGCTACTTCGCTATGTTCGACCCCGAATAGGGCGGCGGCGGAATATCCATATGCGCCTTGCGCAGCGCCGCCGACCAGCGCTCGCGCAGGTCGTGGAAATAAGGCTCGCCCGGCTCGATCCGATAGTTGGTTTCGACCCGCGCCTCGCCGCGCGGCATCACCGCAATGTCGATGGGCATGCCGACGCCGAGATTGGAGCGCATGGTCGAATCCATCGAGACGAGGCCGATCTTCAGGGCATCGCTCAGCGTGGTGTCGTATTTGATCGCGCGATCGAGGATCGGCTTGCCGTATTTGTGCTCGCCGATCTGCAGGTAGGGCGTATCGACGGTGCATTCGATGCAATTGCCGGCGGAATAGATCATGAAGAGCCGCAGCCGGCGCTGGTTGATCTGGCCGCCGAACAGGAACGAGGCCTCGAACTTGACGCCGTCGCGTTCGAGCCCCGGGCCGTCGAGCGCCCGGACCAGCCGAATCGCGCGGCCGACCCGCTGAGCCGCCTGGAACATGCTCGGCGCGTTCATCAGCGTTTCGATCTCGCCGGTCTCCTCGTTCCTGAGCCCCTCGTTCAGGAAACCGAGCACGGACTGGGTGATCGACAGGTTGCCGGCTGAGGCGATCGCCATGGCGCGCTCGCCCGGCTTTTCGAACACCTGGAGCTTGCGGAAGGTGGAGATATTGTCGAGCCCCGCATTAGTGCGGGTGTCGGCGATCATCACCAGGCCATCGCGCACCAGAATGCCGCAGCAGTAAGTCATAGACGAGTTTCTCCGGTCGGCTTGGCATAGCCGGCTGCCCGGATGGGTGCAACCGGCACCGCCACATCCGGATATCGCGCTGCAAAAGGCCCCTTCCCTCCGGCGCTATTTTACCGCTAGCTTGATGGCGAAGCATCACAACCGGTCCGTCAGAGGCAGGCGATGTTTCGCCTTCCAGAGGGGATCTGACCGGCATGCCGGATGACCTAGGCATCTTCGACGAGATGACCATTGCGGGCGGTGGCGTCCGCCCCGCCTACGAAACCCTGAGCCAGTGGCTGGCATCGATCCCGGACGATCTCCTGCGCACCCGGGCCGGCGAAGCCGAGGCCCTGTTCCGCCGGATCGGCATCACCTTCGCCGTCTATGGCGACGCCGAATCGACCGAACGCCTCATCCCGTTCGATGTCGTGCCGCGCATTCTCACCAGCGCCGAATGGGCGACGCTGTCGCGCGGCCTGACCCAGCGTGTCAAGGCGATCAACGCCTTCCTGTCCGATGTCTACGGGCGGCGCGAGGTGCTGCGCGCCGGCATCGTTCCCGACGATCTCGTCTACCGCAACCCGGCCTTCCGCCCGGAAATGAACCAGCAGCCGGTGCCGCACGGCATCTACGTGATGATCGCCGGCATCGACATCGTGCGCGTCGACGCCGACACCTTCTATGTGCTGGAGGACAATGCCCGCACACCCTCCGGCGTCTCCTACATGCTGGAGAACCGGGAGGTCATGTTCCGCTTGTTTCCGGAACTGTTCGCCCAGCACCGGGTGGCGCCGGTCGAGAACTATACCGACGACCTGCTCGCCACGCTGAAATCGGTGGCGCCGAGTTCGGCCTCGGCCGACCCGACCTGCGTGCTGCTCACTCCCGGCCAGTACAACTCGGCCTATTACGAGCACACCTTCCTCGCCGACAAGCTCGGCGTCGAGCTGGTCGAAGGGCGTGATCTCTTCGTCCGGGGCGACGTCGTCTACATGCGCACGACCGAAGGCCCGAAGCGGGTCGACGTCATCTACCGGCGCCTCGACGACGATTTCCTCGACCCGCTGACCTTCCGGCCGGATTCGGCCCTCGGCGTGCCGGGGCTCGTCTCGGCCTATCATCGCGGCAACGTCACGCTCGCCAATGCGGTCGGCACCGGCGTCGCCGACGACAAGGCGGTCTATAGCTACATGCCGGAGATCGTGAAATTCTATCTCGGCGAGGAGCCGATCCTGAAGAACGTGCCGACCTGGCGCTGCCGCGAGGCGGACGGGCTTGCCTATGTGCTCGACAATCTGAAGGACCTGGTGGTCAAGGAGGTTCACGGCTCGGGCGGCTACGGCATGCTGATCGGGCCGAAGGCGAGTGCCGCCGAAATCGACGAGTTCCGCAGGAAGCTGCAGAACGATCCGGCCAATTTCATCGCCCAGCCGACGCTCGCGCTTTCCACCTGCCCGACCCTGGTCGAGGAGGGCATCGCGCCGCGCCATGTCGACCTGCGCCCCTTCGTGCTGACCGGCCGCGACAAGGTGCGCATCGTGCCGGGCGGGCTGACCCGCGTCGCGCTGAAAGAGGGGTCGCTCGTGGTCAATTCCAGCCAGGGCGGCGGCACCAAGGACACCTGGGTCCTGGACGTATAGGGCGAGCGATCCATCATGCTGTCACGCACCGCCGACAATCTCTACTGGCTCGCCCGCTATGTCGAACGGGCCGAGTTCCTCGCCCGCATCATCGAAGCCTCGACGCGCCTCGCCAACCTGCCCTCGGCCTATGCCGGTTCCTCCAACGAGTGGGAATCGGCGGTCGCCACCGCCGGCTGCGCGCCCGCCTTCCATGCCGTGCACCCCAAGGCGACCCGCGAGACGGTGGTCGATTTTCTCGCCTTCTCGCCCGACAACCCCTCCTCGATCCGGTCGTGTTTCGAGATCGCGCGGACCAATGCCCGGGCGGTGCGCACGGCGCTGACGACCGAGATGTGGGATGCGATCAATTCGGCATGGCTCGATCTCAACCGCTACCGGGCGAGCAACCTCAAGCGCGACGAGCAGCTCGGCAGCTTCCTGTCCTTCGTCAAGGAGACCGGCCTGCGCTTCGACGGCTCGGCCTATCGGACCATGCTGCGCAGCGACGGCTACTGGTTCTCGCGCCTCGGCGTGATGGTCGAGCGGGCCGACAACACCGCCCGCATTCTCGACGTCAAATACCACGTGCTTCTGCCGGGCGCCGAGCAGGTCGGCGGCTCGCTCGACTATTTCCAGTGGTCGGCCATCCTGCGCGCGGTCTCCGCGCTCACCGCCTATCACTGGGTCTACAAGGAGAGCCTCAAGCCCTGGCTGGTCGCCGACCTCCTGATCCTCAACGATCAGATGCCGCGCTCGCTCGCCGCCTGTTATGAGAGCATCGTGCGCAACCTGGACAGCGTGTCGCTCGCCTATGGCCGCCAGGGTCCGGCACAGCGCGCCGCGCGCGCCATCCGCACCAAGCTTGAAAATGCCCGCATCGATGACATCTTCCAGGCGGGCCTGCATGAATTCGTCACCGATTTCATTGCCGACAACAATCGGCTGGGCAACGCCATCACGCAGCAATATCTGGCCTGAGACGCCCTCCGGACGGCAAGCGAACGAGATACCGGTCCATGCGCATCAGCATCGCCCATGAAACCGTCTACAGCTACGAGGCGCCGGCCAGCTCGGTGATCCAGACGCTGCGCCTGACGCCGCGCAATTTTGCCGGCCAGCACGTCGCCAAGTGGCGCGTCGAGGTCGATCAGGACTGCCGCCTGGAAGCCCACGAAGACGCCTTCGGCAACATCACCCATACATTCACCGCGGCCGGCCCGGTCGAGCGCCTGGTCGTCCGCGTCGACGGCCTCGTCGAAACCACCGACACGGCTGGCGTCATCCGCGGTTCGGTGGAGCGCTTTCCGCCCGCGCTGTTCCTGCGCGAGACCGATCTCACCCGGCCCGACGCAGCCATCAAGGCCTATGCCGAGCAGCGCCGCGCCGCCGCGGGCGGCGCCGCGCTCGCAAGCCTGCACGAACTGATGCGCGGCCTGAACGGGCACCTCACCTTCGACAAGGATCCGACCCATGCGGGCACCACGGCGGTCGAGGCCTTTGCGCTGAAACGCGGCGTCTGCCAGGACTTCGCCCATATCTTCATCGCCGCGGCGCGCCATCTCGGCATTCCCGCCCGTTATATCGGCGGCTATTTCCTGCATGCCGACGGAACGGTCGACCAGGAAGCCGGCCATGCCTGGGCCGAGGCCCATGTCGAGGATCTCGGCTGGGTCGCTTTCGATCCCGCGAACGGCATCTGCCCGGCGGAGGCGCATATCCGCATCGCCGCCGGGCTGGACTATCTGGGCGCCGCCCCGGTGCGCGGCACGCGCTATGGCGGCGCCGGCGAAGCGCTGACCGTCAAGGTCCAGGTCGACCAGGCCCGGCGGCAGGTGCAGAGCTGAGCCGCCCGCCCCGCAGCGACCTTCGGCGTGCAGAACCGAGCCCGGGAGTTTATGACGATGGGGCAACCCGCCCCGTCAGCGCCCGGAGAGCCGCATGCCCGAGACCGTCACCGCCGCCATTCTCGTCATCGGCGACGAGATCCTGTCCGGCCGGACCAAGGACCGGAACATCGGCTACATCACCGAATATCTGACGGCGATCGGCATCGACACGCGCGAGGTGCGCGTCGTCCCGGACGAGGAAGACGACATCGTCGCGGCGCTCAACGCCCTGCGCCACCGCTACGACTACGTCTTCACCACCGGCGGCATCGGGCCGACCCATGACGACATCACCGCCGACTCGGTGGCCAAGGCCTTCGGGGTGCCGATCGACGTCGACCCGCGCGCCCGCGCCATGCTGCTCGAGCGGATTCCGGAAAAGGACCTGAACGAGGCGCGCCTGCGCATGGCCCGCATCCCCCATGGGGCAGAGCTCGTGGAAAACTCCGTGTCCAAGGCGCCGGGCTTCATGATCGGCAACGTCGTCACCATGGCGGGCGTGCCCTCGATCATGCAGGTGATGCTCGACAATGTCGCGCCGAAGCTGAAGACCGGCACGCGCATGCTGCAGGTCACCATCGAGGCCGCGGGCCTCAAGGAAGGCGACATCGGCACGCCCTACGGCGTGCTCGCCAAGGCCCATCCCGGCGTGATCATGGGCAGCTATCCCATGATGAACGACAAGGGCTTCTATACGCGCCTCGTGCTGCGCGCCAAGGACGAGGGCCTGCTGGCCGCCGCGGAGGCCGCCGTCGTGGCCATGGTGGAGGCGCACAAGCCGGCGCGCTCGGAAATCGTCGTCACGCGGGGCGGCTGACTGCCGTTTCGGCGGAAAAAACGTCGAGAACGGTGGATTTCCACGTCAGGAGCACGCGCAAACGCTTGCCTGGCGCCAGCACCTCGTTAGGGTGCCGGTCCCTCAAAAGCGTCAAGCGCCGTTCGTTGCGGAGTTCTCCATGGCCACGCCCCATTCCGAGAAGGCCTTTCCGGTTTCCTGGGATCAGTTCCACCGCGACGCCCGCGCTCTCGCCTGGCGCCTGTCGGGCCAGGGCCCGTTCCGGGCCATCGTCTGCATCACCCGGGGCGGTCTCGTGCCGGCCGCCATCGTCACCCGCGAGATCGGCATCCGGCTGATCGATACGGTGTGCATCGCCAGCTACCATGACTACCAGAACCAGGGGCAGCTGCAGGTCATCAAGACCATCGCCCCGGACCTGACCGCCAGCGGCGGCGAAGGCATCCTGGTGGTCGACGATCTCGTCGACACCGGCAAGACGGCGAAGGTCGTGCGCGACATGTTGCCGAAAGCCCACATCGCCACCGTCTACGCCAAGCCCCAGGGCCGGCCGCTGGTCGACACCTTCGTCACGGAAGTGTCGCAGGATACCTGGATCTATTTCCCATGGGACATGGGTTATTCGTTCCAGCCGCCGATCCGCGAGGGCGGCTGAGCGCAGCGGCAGCGCCGGAGCGCCTTGCGCGCCGAGCCTTGCATGTCATGCCTCGGCTGGGGTACGAAACCTGCCGAACGACCTGTGCACCGCAACCAGTGCATCGATCGGAAGCGATATTGCCAGCCTCGACGTCCGGCCTCACCGCTCGAACAGCCCATCGCACAAGCCGCGCCGGCCTCCTGCTCGGCTCCGCGCTGGCGCTTGTCCTCGCGCATGGGACGGCGCGTGCGATCGAGCCGATCCTCGGCCCCTTCGATTCGCATACGACGACGGTGACTGCAGGCGGTACCGACCTGTGGACCACGCCGATCGCGACACTCGGCACCCTGGCCATTGCCAATGACGGGCCGACCGGAGGCCCGCTCTCCGGACATTCAGCGCAGAATTACGGCGAGCTGCGCATTGCCGGCCTTGCAGGCTTCGGCGCCGTCGACGTACGCAGCGGTCTGCTCACCGTCGATGGCGTCCTGCTCTCCCCGGGACTGACCGTCGGCGCCAACGGCCGACTCGGCGGTTCCGGGCTGATCGGCGGCGACGTGACCGTCCAGGGCCTCATCAATCCCGGCACCTCACCGGGGACCCTGACCATCGTCGGCAATGTCACGCTCAGCCCCACCGGCGTCTTCCAGGCCGATATCGACGGCCCGCTCACGGCCGGTGGCCCCGGCAGCCACGATCGCCTGCTCGTCCTCGGCGCCGGCCACACCTTCACGGCGGACGGGACATTCTCGGCCCGGCTGCGCGATATCGGCACGGGAGCGACCAACACCTATGCGCCAGCCATAGGCACGCGATTTACAGTCGTCAGCGCCGCGCTGGGAGCCGGGATCTCCGGCCGCTTCACCGGCGTCTCGGTCGAGGCCGACGCGACCGGCGCCACGGGCCTGCCGGTCAATGGCCGGCTCGACATCCTCTATTCTCCGACCAGCATCGTCGCCGCAATCACGCCGGCCTCCTTCGCCGCCCTGCCCTCGGTCGGCATCACGCTGAACGGCCCCGGGCTCTCCGTCGCCATTGCGCTCGACCATGCCCGCCCGGCGCCCGGCGCCCCGCTGAATCCGGCCGAAAGCGACGTTTTTACCCGCATCTACAGCCTTTCGACTGCCGCCCTGCCCGGTGCCCTCGACGCCATGTCCGGCCGGGATTATGGCGGCCAGACGGCCACCTCGCTCCAGTCGGTCCTCGGCTTCGCCTCCATGCTGCAGCAGCGGCGCGACAGCCTGCGCAGCGGCTCCGCCGACGCCATCTTCACGCCCACTTTCGGCGCCGCCAGCAATGGCCGTTTCGAGGCCTCCGCGGGCCTGCCGGCCGGTGCGCTCGCCTATGCCGATCCGGACGACGGCGCCGCGCGCGCCCGGGCCGCGGGCTGGAGCGTCTGGGGCCAGGCCTTCGGCAATGGCGGCGCGGTCAAGGCGGACAGCGGATCGGGCTGGTCCAATACCGGCGGCGGTTTCGTTTTCGGCATCGACCGGCCGGTCACGCCCGCCCTGACCGTGGGCTTTGCCGGCTTCTACACGGCGACCCGCACGCGCGGCGACAATTTCGTGGGAACGTCGAGCTCGCTGGCCGGCGCCGTCTACGGCGCATTGAGTCTCGGCCGCGTCGAGATCGACACCGTCGTCGGCGGCAGCTGGACCGAGATGTCGTCGACGCGCAATTTCAGCATCGGCGATACCGCCCTTGCCGCCCGCGGCGCGACACGCGGCTTCGGCCTGCTCGCCACCACCGAGATCGGCTACCGGTTCCAGATGCCGACTCATTTCGGCGAGGCCTTCGTCAAGCCCTTTGCCGGCATCGCCTATGCCGACGTCAATCGCGCCGCCTTCACCGAGACGGGCGCCGGCGGCTTCAACCTCACGGTCATGGCCGACCGGCCGGCACGCGCCCTTGCCCAGATCGGCCTCAGCACGGGGCTTGCCATCCGCGGCGATCACGGCCTCGTCTGGCGCCCCGAGTTCAAGCTGGCCTGGGGACACGATTTCAAGGATCCCTCGCCGCCCGTCTCCGCAGCGATCCTCGGCCAGACCTTCACGGTGCGCGACACCGTGCTCGGCCGCAACGCCGCCCTCGTCGGCCTGCAGCTCGGCGTCTCGCACTCCGACTGGCTGCAGATCTATGCCGGCTATGACGGCGAGTTCCGGCACGGCGAGATGACCCACCAGGGCCGGATCGGCGCGCGCCTGCGCTGGTAGGGCCGCGCTGCGGAATTTGCCGGTTTCCAAAAACCGGCGGAATGCTCTAAACCGCCGGCCATGCGCACGTGGTGGAACCGGTAGACACACGAGACTTAAAATCTTGCGCCTTCGGGCATGCCGGTTCGAGTCCGGCCGTGCGCACCATCCTATCGGACAGCGAAGGCAACTGGAGTGCCCGCGCCGGCTATCGGCGGCATGAGGCGGCGGCGCTTCGCCGGCCGGCAGCCTCGCGTCGAAGAGACCTGTCCGGGACGCCGCCGCTCATCTGTCGGCCCCCCGAAGACCTGCATGCGATCACCGACCGTGGCCTTCGGGATCGCTCTCGACGGCCGCCTCCGACCACGGTGCGGCGATCCCGGCCGGTTCGCGCTTGCTGAACCGGCAACTGAGTCTGTATCGCATGCTCCTGAAGCGGAACATTGCCGGGCCGCCGCCCCGGGGGAAACGATCGAGGAGCCAGCTTGGCCGAACCGGGACGTGACAGACTTGACCTGAAGAGCAAGGTACCGGAAGCCGTCGTCCGCGCATCGACGTTGACCGAACAGGTCTATCTCAAGCTGCGCGAGGGCCTGCTTCTCGGCGTGTGGAAGCCTGGCGAGAAGCTGACGGCACGGGCGCTGAGCCGCACGCTCGGCGTGAGCCTCACGCCCGCGCGCGAAGCGATCACCCGGCTCGCGACCGAAGGCGCGATCAGCGTCTCCGAAACCCGGATGTATTCCATTCCGGAGCTCGATCGTGCCCAGTACGAGGAGATCACGCGCATCCGCCTGCAGCTCGAACCGATGGCGGCGGCGATGGCCGCGCGGAATGCTACCGACGCTCTAGTCGAGCGCCTTGACGACATCAACGAAGGGCTGAAGGCAAGGATCCTCGCGGAGGATTTCGACGAGGGCCTGCGGCTCGATTCCGAATTCCATCTCTCGGTCTACGACGCGGCCGGTTCTGCCGTCCTGCGCCGGCTGATCGACACGCTCTGGCTGCAGATCGGCCCGACGCGCACCCGCCTACTCCCGGAATACCGGCGCAAGCTGATCGGCTACGAGAACCATCGCAACGTGATCGACGCGCTTCGGCGCCATGACGAGCCCGCAGCGCAGCGCGCCATGCACAAGGACCTCACGGAAGGCGCCAACGCCATCATCTCCGTGCTGGTGTGAGCCAGGCGGCGGCGTTTGACCGTGTTCAAAAATGATATATCATCGATCAAATTAAATCAGGCGCACCGCAAGATTGCGCTCAAAGAACAAGAGGGAGGCGGCCATGACACGGCTTTCGAGGCGCGGAGCCTTGCAGTGGGGAGCAAATCTCGGCGTGGCGACCTTTGCCATGTCGACCTTCGGGACGGACCTGGCCTTCGCCCAGGCCAGGAAGGCTGTCCTCGGTTACTTCTCGTCGGCCAATCAGCAGAACTTCGCCCGGGCCACCGGCTCGATGCAGAAGGCGATGGGCGCGGACGTCGCGGTCGACTTCGTCGGCGTCTCGAGCGGCCCGCAGATCCTGACCGCCATGGCGTCGAACAGCATGGACCTGTGCAATATCGGGTCGAGCCCGATGCTGGTGAGCTTCGCCCAGGGCCTGCCCGTGTCCATGGTCTACGTGCACAAGATCGTTCGCGACGGCGAAGCGCTCGTCGTGCGGAACGGCGCCGGCATCGCGGGGCTTGCCGACCTGAAGGGCAGGAAGATCGGCTGCCCTTTCAACACCTCGGTCCATTTCGCCTTGATCGCGGCGCTCCGCACGGTCGGCCTTTCGCCGTCCCAGGTCGAGCTCGTCAATCTGCGGGCGGATGCGATGCTCGCGGCCTGGCAGCAGAATGCGATCGACGCGGCCTATATCTGGCATCCCGTTCAGGGCGTGCTGGTGCAGAGCGGCGGGACCGTGATCTTCACCACCGGCGAACTCGCGCCGTCCGGCATCCTGATCTTCGACGCCATCGTCTGCCGGAACCAGTTCAAGCAGGACCATCCGGACCTGGTGCTCGCCTATCTGAAGGAGCTCGACCGGATCAATGCCATCTACCGCGACAAGCCGGAGGAGGTTGCCGATGCCATGGCCCCCTTCCTGCAGATCCCGCGCGAGACGGCGCTGCTGGTGGCACGCACGACGCATACCATCGCGCCGAAGACGATGCTGAGCCCGCAATGGATGGGCGAGCCCGGAGCCGCGGAGAGCGGCGTCGTCACGGCGCTCGCCAAGCAGGCCGACTTCCTCGTCCGCAGCGGGCAGATGCCGCGCGCGCCTGCCGACCTGTCGAAATGGGTCGACAGTTCCTTCGTGAAGCAGATGGTCTGAGCGCGCGGCGCCCGTCCGACGTCCATCCCCGGGCCCGGTCATCGCGCAACGGCCCCGCCGGGCTCATACAGCCTTTCAGTCGAAAACGGACATGATCAAGCCAGTCTCCCTCGACGTCCCGCGTGGGCACGCCCCGCCGAAGCTGCAGGCCAGACAGCTCTCGAAATCGTTCCCGTCCCCGTCAGGCCCGGTCCAGGCCCTGGCTCCCTTCGACCTGAGCGTGGACAAGGGCGACTTCCTGTGCGTCGTCGGCCCGTCCGGATGCGGCAAGACGACCCTGCTCAACATCGTGGCGGGTTTCGAGACGCCGAGCACCGGTTCAGTCACGCTCGACGGCAAGCCCATTCGCGGCCCCGGCGCCGAGCGCGGCGTCGTGTTCCAGCAAGGGGCTCTGTTCAACTGGATGAGCGTGCAGGAGAACGTCGCCTTCGGGCCGCGGGCTTGCGGCGTGAGCGTCGCCGAGGCGCGGGACCGGGCCAGCCAGCTCCTCGACCTGGTCGGCCTGAACGGCTTCGCCTCGAAATATCCGTACCAGCTTTCCGGTGGCATGCAGCAGCGCGTCGGCATCGCCCGCGCCCTGGCCAACGATCCCGACATTCTGCTCATGGACGAGCCCTTCGCGGCCCTCGACCAGCAGACACGCGAACTCCTGCAGGAGGAGATGCGCCGGATCTGGCAGCGCACCGGCAAGACCGTCATCTGGATCACCCATTCGATCGAGGAGGCGCTGTTCCTCGCCACCCACGTGCTGGTCATGGCGTCGCGGCCGGGCCGGACGAAAGCCGCCTTCGAGTCGTCGTTCTCCCGGTCCGACGACCCCTATCTCGCGGCATCGCCGGAATTCGCGGCGGCCCGGCGAACGATTCTGGAACTTCTGAGATCCGAAGCGGCAAAGGCCCAGCGTCTTGAGGAGATGCACCCGTGAGCGCGGCCGACCGCACGCTGAACATCGAAGCGCCGCCCGACGAGGGCGATGCGCGCCGCAAGCTCGGCCGGCGGGATCTCGGCCTGACGATCCTGACATTCGCGGCCATTCTCGCGCTCTGGACGGCGGTCACCGGCTCGGGCCTGTGGGAACCGGTGATCCGTCCGGTCTTCCTCCCCTCCCCGTTGACCGTCTTCCAGACCTTCATGAGCCTTGTCGAGAACGGCTATCAGGGCCGCTCGCTTGGCCATCACGTCGGCGTCAGTTTTTACCGCTTCGCCATCGCCTTCTCCCTGTGCATCCTCGTCGGCGTGCCGGTGGGCCTCCTGATGGGGACGAGCCGGACCATCCGAGCCATCGTGGAACCACCGATCCAGGCGATCAGGCCGATCCCCAAACTGGCTCTGCTGCCGCTTTTCCTGATCTGGTTCGGCATCGGCAACCTGTCGAAGATCGTCGTCATCGCGGCCCCGGTCTTTCCGTTGATCGCGATCAGCGCCATGCAGGCCGTGCGCGCGGTGAGCACCAAGAAGATCCAGGCTGCCCAGTCGCTTGGCGCATCGTCCTGGATCGTCTTTCGCCGCATCCTGCTGCCGGCCAGCCTGCCCGGCATTTTCACCGGCATCCGGGTCTCGATCTCGATCGGCGTCACCATGCTGGTCGGCGCCGAATTGACAGCGACGTCCGACGGCATCGCCTGGATGGCGCTGACGGCCGCCGAATATCTGCAGACCGACATCGTGCTGGTCGGCGTGCTGATCATGGCGGCCATGGGCTACGTGCTCGACCGCGCCTTCCTGCTTCTCGAAACGAACCTCGTGCACTGGACCGGCAAGGATTGACCGGAGCGCCGCGCCGCCGGCCCGCTGCGGCCGGAAAAGAGACGCAGCGCCCCGGCGGAGATCGGTCGCACAAGAAGGAGACATAAGGTGTCATCGCCAATCCGGAAGCCATTCCCCGCCCGCGGCGAGAACTGGGCGACGTTGCAATCCCAGATGCAGGCATTCGCGAGCACCGATATCGACTGGCGGCGCGGCCGCGCGCCGCTGTTCGTGTTCCTCAACGACCAGGAGACCCACGACGTCGGGCGCAATGCCTATTTCGACTTCTTCACCGAGAATGCGCTCGGCGGAACGCGGGCCTTCTTCGGCATCGGCCGGATGGAGAAGGAGGTGCTCGACTGCGGGCTGGACCTCTTCCAGGCCCCGGACGGCGCGGCCGGGTCGTTTACGAGCGGCGGCAGCGAAAGCATCTTTCTGGCCGTCAAGGCCGCCCGCGACGCCTACCGTGCCAGGCACGGGCGACGGCACGATGGCGGCCTCAACATCGTCATGCCCGACTCGGCCCATGCCGCCTTCGACAAATCGGCCGACGTGATGGATCTCGAGCTGCGGCGCGCGCCCCTGTACCCGGATCGCCGCGTCGACGTGCAGGCCATGCGCAAGCTGATCGACGACCGGACGATACTGCTGGTCGGGTCGGCCCCCTGCTATCCGCACGGTGTGATCGATCCGATCGACGCGATCGCCGAACTGGCGGTCGAATCCGGGATCTGGCTGCATGTCGACGCCTGTGTCGGCGGCTGGATCCTGCCCTTCTTCAAGAAGAACGGTCGCCCCCTGCGCGATTTCGACTTCCGCCTGGCCGGCGTCCGCTCGATTTCGGCCGACCTTCACAAATTCGGCTTCTGCCCCAAGCCGGCCTCGACCCTGTTCTACCGGGATCGCGCCGACCAGGAACGGGCCATGTTCGTCGCCGACGCGTGGCCCTCGGGAACCTTCCGCACCGCGACCCTGGCCGGAACACGGCCGGCAGGAGCGGTCGCAGGGGCCTGGGCGGTCCTTCACCACCTCGGTGAGCAGGGCTATCGCAAGGCCGCCGCGCGTCTTGCCGACATGACCGATGCCTATCTGCGCGACATCGAGGCCATCGACGGCATGCGCATCTGGGCCAGGCCGGACATGTCCATCATCAATTTCGGCTCCGACAGCTACGACATCGGCGCGGTCGCCAAGGGCATGTCCGATCGCGGCTGGCTGCCGACCCTGACGCGGCGCCCGCCGGGGCTTCACCTCATGATGTCGCTCCTCCACGAGCCCGCGCGGCAGGACTTCGTCGCCGATCTCAGGGCGAGCGTCGCGGACGTCCTGCGCGGCGGCCACGGACAGTCGAAAATCGAGGCGACCTACGGATAGGCGGCGGGCCGCGCCCCGAACATGGCCTTGATCGGCCCGATATCCGGGCCGATCGGCGACCGTTCATCCAGGTCGCGCAGGCGACCCGGCCATGGCGTCCGCCGGCCCGGCGACCTCCTTCAGCCAGTCGCGCACCGCCCGGACATCGGCCGATGCCATGGTGTCGGCGGTTGCCACGATGAAGTAGGTCGCGCCCTCGATGACCGGCCCGAAAGGGTGGACCAGCAGCCCCGCCTCGATCTCGGGGCGGGCAAGGACGAGACTCGAGACCACGGCGCCATGGCCGGCGATCGCCGCCTGCAGGCATGGCCGTCATCGGTGAAGCGCGGCCCCTCGCCGACAGCGAGATCCGCCATCCCGGCGAGCCGCGCCCATTTCGGCCAGTCCGGCGCAAGGCCCGGCCGCCGCCACTCGGCATGGAGCAGCGTCGCCTGCCTGAGGTCCTCGGGACGCCGGAGCCCGAGCCGCGGGCTGCAGAGAACGCCGAAGCGTTCGGACAGGAGTGGCTCGGCCACCAGCCCGGCAAAGGGCCCCATCCCGTAGCGCACGGCAATGTCGGCGACGCCCGCGGCAAGGTCGACCGCCTCGTCCGATGCATGCAGCCGGAGATCGAAAGCGGGGCGGCGCTCGCGGAAGGCGCCGAGCGCCGGCAGCAGGCGTCGGGCGGTGAAGAGCGTGGTCGCGGTCAGCGTCACCGCGCTGCGCCGGTCACGCGGCGCAAGCGCGCCGATGGCGCGCTCGAAGGCGTCGAAGCCCTCGCGCAGCACCGGATAGAGCTTGAGCCCCGCCGCGGTGAGCGCGACGCGCCTGACCTGGCGCACGAACAGGGCAAGCCCCAGCGTGTCCTCGAGGAGCCGGATCTGGTGGCTGATCGCGGTCGGCGTCACCGCCAGTTCGGCAGCCGCCGCTCGAAAGCTCAGATGCCGCGCCGCCGCCTCGAAGGCGCGCAGGGACGCCAGCGGCGGCAGGCGGCGATGCCGCAGGACAGATGAATCAGGCTCATTCATCGGCTGAGCAATTCGCATTCGTCATCGGCCATTTTCCGGTCCTAGTGTCGCGTTCAATCCGATCGATACATGAAGGATGTTTAGCCATGGCCTGCGACCGCAGCAACCCGATCCGCCTCCTCCACATCGATGCGAGCGCCCGCTCCGGCTGCTCGGACCGCGACCGCCACGGCTCGCACAGCCGGCGCCTGAGCCGGCGTTTCGTCGATCGCTGGCAGGCCGCGCGGCCCGGCGATCCCGTCATCTACCGCGATGTCGGCCGCGCGCCGCCGGCGCCGGTCAGCGAAGCCTGGATCGCCGCCGCCTTCTGCCCGCCCGAACGGCGCAGCAACGAGCAGAAGGCGGTGCTCGCCGAGAGCGACCGGCTCACCGCCGAGCTCGTCGCGGCCGATCTCGTCGTCGTCGGCGCGCCGATGTACAATTTCGGTGTTCCGGCGCAGCTCAAGGCCTGGATCGACAATGTCGTGCGGGTCGGCGTGACCTTCGGCTTCGACCGCAGCCGCGCCGGCGAGCCCTATTGGCCCATGCTGCCGAAGGGCAAGCGCCTCATCATCCTGACCGCGCGCGGCGACCACGGCTATGACGAGGGCGGCCGGCTGGCCGCGGCCAATCTCGTCGAGGCCGGCCTGAAGGTGCCCCTGCGCTATATCGGGCTCGAAGCCAGCGACACCGTCGCGATCGAATATGACGAGTTCGCCGATGCCCGCCTCGCCGCGTCGATCGCCGCGGCGGAGCATGGGGTCGACCGGCTGGTCGACCGCCTGCTTGCGATGCCAGACAGAGGCGATGGCGCGCCGGCGCTCGCGCTCTCGGCCTGAAGCTCAGGTGCCGGTGCCGCAGAGCCGTCCGTCCCAGCGGGCATTGGGCTCCGACCGTCCCGGGCCCCAGAGGCCGCGAAACGATTGAAGGGATTGGTCGAAGGTGACGACGAGCGTGCCGGAACCATAGCGGTCGCGCCAGACGAGCCGGCGCGTCCGTCCCTCCCCCGCCTCCAGTTCGGACAATGTGCCGGAGGCAGCGGTGCCGCCGTCGTCGAACGTATAGGAACCGCTCAGCCGCCCATCGGCCGCGGTGCGCAGCTCGGTGACCGCGTGGACGATCTCCGCGCCAGAGGCGAGCCGGCCGCAGAACCGGCCCTCGATGGTCTGCGCGGCCGCCGTGCCGGCCAAGACCAGCATCAGGGCAAATCCCATGATCGAGGCGGCGAAACTGCCGGTGCTGCGGAACATGCTGCCTCCCAAGGCTGTCGCCGGCCATCCCGGCGGCATTCGCGGAACTCTGCCGACAGCTATTTCACGCCATGACCCGGCCTGTCGATGGCCGCGGCAAGGCCCTGCAACATGGCGCAACCCGAACCGGGGCGGCCGGAGCGGTCACAAGCTTGCGCAGCGTTCGCCATCCCAGCGCGCCTTCGGCTCGGCTGTGCCGGTGCCCCAGAAGCCGCGAAAGGCGGTCATCGTCGCGTTGAAGGTGATCACCAGCTTGCCGCCGCCCCGACGATCGCTCCAGGCAAGCTGCCGGACAGGCCCCGAACCCGGCTCCGCCTCGGCAAGACGCCCCTGAATGCCGCCGAAACCACCGAGCCAACCACCGATGATGTAGTAGCCCGCAAGGCGTCCGTCCGGCCGGAGCCTCAGCTCGGTGAAGGTGTCGTTCTCGATCAGCCCGAACCAGGCCGCCATACGGCCGCAGAAACGGCCCTCGACGGTTCCTGCGGCAGCCTGCCCGGTAAACATGACCGCCGCGACGAGAGCTGCGGCGAAATGGCGGGAAATGCGGATCACCCGCGTGCCTCCAGGACCTCGCGCCGGTCCCATCGCCGGCACGCCCCATAGAGGGCACGGTCGCGGCGGACCTGTCGACGCCCGAGGCAAGCCTCTGCAACGGTGCGAAAGCGATTGCATCGTCCGCGAAGCCCCTGCCGGTCCGATCATCGAACCGCCGCCCGGCGCGCATCCGGCGCCGGGCGGTGCGTCATGCATGCCTTGTGCGGGCGGATCGCATCACTGCGCCGGCGCCAGGCCCGAAAGCAGCGCATGCATCGCGGCGACCTCGTCCTGGTTGATGGTGTGACCCATGCCCGGATAGATCCGCTTGGTGACGACGGCGCCAAGGCGCTGCAGCACCGCGGCGCTCTCCTCGACGCGCTTCAGGGGGATGTGCCCGTCGACGTCGCTGCAGCCGAGGAAGGCCGGCGTGCCGCCAAGGTCGCCCGGATAGTTGCGCAGCGTCCCCTCCGGCCCGATGAGGCCGGCGCTCAGGCCGACGAGGCCGCCATAGCGGCGGGCATGGCGCGCGGCATATTCGAGCGCCAGGCAGCCACCCTGCGAGAAGCCGGCCAGAACGATCCGTTCCGGCGCGATGCCGTCGGCCGCAAGTCCTCTCACCGTGGCATCGACCAGGCCGAGCGCCTGGCTGAGCGCCGGTTCGTTCTGCCCGAGCGGCGCGAGGAACGACAGGGGATACCAGGTCCGGCCCGGCGCCCGCGGGGCGATCCAGGCGAGCCCCGGCCTGTCGAGCGCATCGGCGAGCGACAGCATGTCCTCGGCGCTGCCGCCGCGGCCGTGCAGCAGCACGACCGCGGCCTTCGCCTCGGTGAGCGGCGCGCCGGCGCGCGCCGCCGAGGGCAGTGTTCTCTCGTTCATCAGACCGTCTCCAGTACGGGCAGGATCCGCTCGAGCTCCGCGCGCCGCGGCTCGAGGAAACGCGGCAGCTTCAGCGCCTCGCCGAGGGTGGCCAGCGGCTCGTCGGCGGTGAAGCCCGGATCGTCGGTGGCGATCTCGAAGATCACACCACCGGGCTCGCGGAAATAGATCGAGCGGAAATAGTTGCGGTCCTTCTGCTCGGTCACCTGCAGGCGATGGTTGGCGGCGAGCTTGCGCGCCATGGCCTCCTGCTCGGCGTCGTCGGCGGCACGGAAGGCGACGTGATGCACCGACCCGCGCCCCATGCCGCCCCGCGGGCCGCCCGGCGTCGCCTTGATGTCGACGATGCCGCCCGGCGTCGTGTCCGACGCGAAGCGGATGATGCTGCCTTCGCGCGCCGTCTCGGCCAGTCCGAAGACGTCGTTCAGCACCGCGCCGGTCGGGTCGGCCTGGTCCAGCGCCAGGGTGACGCCATGGAAGCCGCGCACCGCGTGATCGGCCGGAATGTCGTCGCGCGCCCAGGCAGGCTCATCCGCCGCACCGGCGACGCCGACAAGCGCGAGCGCCAGGCCGTCCGGATCGGCGAAGGTCAGCACCTTCTCGCCGAACCGCTCGACGGGCGGCTCATGGGCGACGCCGCGCTCGGCCAAGCGCCGCGCCCAGAAATCGAGCGATCCGGCCGGCACGCGGAAGCGAGTCTCATCGGTCAGGCCGGTGCCGCGGCGGCCCGGAGCGGCACGGTCCCAGGGAAAGAAGGTCAGGATCGTGCCGGGCCGCCCGGCCTCGTCGCCGTAATAGAGGTGGTGCGTGCCGGGATCGTCGAAATTGACGGTCTTCTTGACGAAGCGCAGGCCGAGCGTGCGGACGTAGAAGTCGAGGTTGCGCTGGGCCGCGCCGGAAATGGCGGTGACATGATGGATGGCGGACATGCGAGGCTTCCTCCGATTCAGTGGGTTGGAACGGCGCGTGCCGTCTGCCGCTCATATTGAAGCGGCCAAATCAGAAGACAATCATCCAAGATCTGCGCTCACTGTCTATGATGTAGCGACAATACGAAGGCCACCCGTAGCCAGACAAAAAAGCGCCCCCGGAAACCGGGGGCGCTTCTGACTGCCTTCTGGGAAGGGGAAGGAAACTCAGCGCAGCTTGGCTGCGATTGCGGCCACGTGCCTGCCCTGGAATCGCGCGCCGTCGAGCTCGACCTGCGAGGGCTGGCGGCTGCCGTCGCCAGCGGCAATGGTCGAGGCGCCGTAAGGCGAATTGCCCATGACCTCGGCGACGCCCATCTGGCCCTGGAACGCGTAGGGCAGACCGACGATCACCATGCCGAGATGCAGCAGCACCGGATGGAAGGTGAGGATGGTCGATTCCTGCCCGCCGTGCTGGGTCGCCGAGGAGGTGAAGACCGAGCCGACCTTGCCGACCAGCTTGCCCTGCATCCACAGGCCGCCGGCCTGGTCGAGGAAGTTCTTCATCTGCGCGGTCATGTTGCCGAAGCGGGTGCCCGTGCCGAAGATGATGGCGTCATAATCGCCGAGTTCGTCGATGGTCGCGATCGGTGCGGCCTGGTCCAGCTTGAAGCCCGACTTGCGGGCGATCTCTTCCGGCACCAGTTCCGGCACGCGCTTGATCGTGGCTTCCGCGCCGGCCTCGCGCACGCCTTCGGCGACGGCCTGCGCCATGGTCTCGATATGGCCGTAGGAGGAATAATAGAGCACCAGAACCTTGGTCATGACTGTCTCCGCATTGCGATTGGTGGAGACTATCGGCATGTTCACGCTTGACGACAATCCGATTTCCCATGGCATTTGTGTCGCTGAATTGGCGACAATCGCAACCAGGCTTCACAAGCTCTCATGGACAAGCTCGGCAGCATCAAGGCCTTCACCAAGGTGGTGGAGCACGGCAACTTCTCCGAGGCGGGCCGCGAGCTCCGGCTGTCGCGCTCGGCAGTCAGCAAATATGTCATCGAGCTGGAGCGGGAACTCGGCGTGCAGCTCCTGAACCGCACCACGCGCAGCGTCAGCCCGACCGACAATGGCCGCGCCTATTACCAGCGCTGCGTCGCGATCCTCGCCGACCTCGAAGAGGCCGACATGGCAGTGACGCAGGCCCAGGTCGAGCCGCGCGGCCTGCTCCGGGTCAACGCGCCCATGTCCTTCGGCACCCTGCATCTCGGCAAGGCGGTGGCCGACTTCATGACCCGCTTTCCCGAGCTCGTCATCCAGATCGTGCTGGGCGACCATTTTGTCGACCCGGTGCAGGAGGGTTTCGACGTCACGCTGCGGATCGCCGGCCTTGCCTCGTCGAGCCTGATCGCCCGGCGCATCGTGCCGGCCCGCCGCGTGCTGTGCGCGGCTCCCGCCTATCTTGCCGAACGTGGCGCGCCGCGGCACCCGAACGACCTGCGCGGTCATGCCTGCCTGACCTACGACCACCTCGCCACCGGCACGCAGTGGAAGCTGTCGGGCGCGGACGGCGACCACTGGATTCAGGTCGACTGGAATCTCTGCGCCAATAACGGCGAGGTGCTGCGCGACGCGGCCGTGGCCGGCCATGGCATTGCACTGCTGCCGACCTTTCTGGTCGGCCCGGACCTCCAGTCCGGACGGCTGGTCACCGTCCTCGACGGCTATGCCGCGCCGGACCTGACGCTCTATGCGATCTATCCGCCGACCCGCCACCTCTCGGTCAAGGTGCGCCTGTTCATCGACTTCCTCGTCGAGCGCTTCGGCAACAATCCGGTCTGGGACCGGGCCGGCGGGGACGGCTGACATCGCCGTCATCCGGCCGTCAAGGTTCGGCGGTTCATGGAACAGTCCCGCTGCGGTTGCCCGCGACGCCCGGTGCGGCAACGGCGGGACGATGATGCCTGGAGAGGACGCTGTCCCGACAATCCCTCCGTAGTTCCACGGATGACGCACCAGGTCATCGCACCGCCGGGCTGCGTGACGGCTCGCTTTCTCCCCTGCTGCCGGTCTATGACCGGCCGAGCCCATCATTGCGATTCACGGGCTTCGCCCTCCCCGCCATACACGAGAGAGACGACATGCGTATTCCAGCCCTTTTGACCCTGTCCGTTCTGGCCGCATCGGCCGGCACCGCTTTCGCTCAAGGAACGATCGATCTGCCTCCCCGCCGCGCCGGCCAATGGGAAATCCGCATGCAGGCGGCCCAGCAGCCTCAGGGGGCTCCTGAAATGGTCGTCAAGACCTGCATCGACCAGGCGACCGACCGCCGGATGATGCAGTCGGGCATGAGCATGCTGCAGCAGAACTGCGAAAAGCGCGAAATGCGCCGTGACGGTTCCAACTATGTCATCGAGGCCGTCTGCCAGATGGGCCCGATGCGGATGACCTCGAACACGACGATTTCGGGCGATTTCCAGGCGAGCTACAGCGTGCGCTCCAGCGCCACCATCCAGATGCCGAACCAGCCGAATCCGCAGACCACCAATACCGTCCAGGAAGCCCGCTGGGTCAGCGCCTCCTGCACCGACGGCATGGTGCCCGGCGATATCCTGCTGCCCACCGGCCAGAAGATGAACATCAACAGCATGCCGTCCATGACGCCGGGCCAGCAGCCCGCGCCGTCGCGCTGACGCCCATGCGTCCGTCGGGGGCGGCCAAGCCGCCCTCGCCCCCCTCCTTCGCGGCCCGGCCGGCAGCCGGACGACGTCCGGCCGGGGCGCTTCAGGCCTTGAACCGGTAGATCCAGTCATAGCCGGCGACCAGCTGCCGGCCGCCGACCAGGCGCATGGCTGTATTTCTGGCCCAGCCGGCCGGTCCTTCCAGATGATAGATGCGGCCATTCGCCCGCGCGCCGCGCTGGACCGCGCCGACGCGCCCGCTGCGCTGCCGCTCGTAGTCGCGGAAAGCCGCGGCGAGGTCCGCCGGCCGGGCCGCCGCGGCCTTGGCCAGGACCGCTGCGTCCTCGATCGCCATGGCCCCGCCCTGGGCGAGGAAGGGCAGCATGGGATGGGCGGCATCGCCGATCAGCGTCACCGCCCCATCGCCCGGGCCGAACCAGGCCGGACGATCGGCCAGCGACCAGGTCATCCAGGCGGGCGGGGCCGCGATCAGCGCGCGCGCCTCGCGGCACCAGCCGGCAAAACGCCGCGCGAGCACGGCCGGATCGCCCACGCCGGTCCAGCCGGCATGCCGGACCGGATCGGACACGACCGCGACGAGATTGAGCGCGGCCCTCGCCCGCACCGGGTAATGCACGAGATGGGCGCCGGGCCCGAGCCAGAGGCCGAGCCGCTCCATGGAGACATCGGGCGGCACAGCCGCGCGCGGCAGCAGTGCGCGCCAGGCGGTGCGGCTCCGGAAATCGGGTGGCTTGGCATCGCCGATGAGGGCGCGCGTCGCAGACCAGAGGCCGTCGGCGCCGATCAGCGCCGCGGCGCGATAGGTCTCCCGGCCCGCGGGCCCGCCTGCCGTGACGGCGATCGCACCCGCATCGCGCCGCACCGCCTCCACCGCGGCTCCGAGCACGAGCCTGATGTTCGGCGTGCTCCCGACGGCCGCGGCCAGCACCGCCTGCAGGTCGGCCCGGTGCACCATCCACCAGGGCGCGCCATAGCGCGCCTCGACCGGCGCGCCGAGCTCGGCCGAGACGAGCACCGCGCCATCGCCACCGGCCCGCACGTCCATGCCTTCGGGCCGGACGGCGACCTTGACGAGCGCGGCCTCCAGGCCGAGCCCGACCAGCACGCGGCTGGCATTGGGGGTGATCTGAATGCCCGCGCCGACCGCTTCGAGCGCTGCGGCGCGCTCCAGCACGGTGACGGCAAAGCCGGCCCGCGCGAGCGCGAGAGCTGCCGTTAGGCCACCGATGCCGGCTCCCACGATCAGGATCGCGGGCGCGCCGGGCCGGGCGTCATTCATGACGGGCGATCAGGCCTCGGCCAGAGTCTGGACGAAGGCGCCTGCCGGCCGGGTCTGATTGGCGTGCAGCTTGGCGTCGTATTTGTAGAGCGTCGAGCAATAGGGGCAGACGATCTCGTCGTCCGCGCCCATGTCGAGGAAGACGTGAGGATGGTCATAGGGCGCGCGAGCCCCCATGCACTGGAACTCCTTCACGCCGATATGGATCACCGCGACGCCCTGGTCGTTGGCGAAATGGGGCACGGCATGATCGGCCATCGGTTGTTCCTCTCGATTGGGACGTCCGCGCGCTCATAAAGCCGCGCAGGCGGATCAGGTCAAGCGCCCGCCGGCATTTCTCCGGCGCGGCAGGTTCACATTGCGGTGCCGCGGCCATGCGCCCGGAAGGACGCGCGGGCTAGCCGATGAGCCAGGCGGCGCCGGCGATCACGCCGCCGACGATGACCACGACGAGCAGGGTTGCGAAGATGCCGAGCACATGCCCGATGCCGACCAGCAGGCCATCCTCTTCCAGGAGGCCTATCGACATGACGAGCAGCGCCACGCCCGGCGGAAAATTGCCGATCCAGGACAAGGGCAGCGCCAGGACGACGCCGAGCAGCACGAACATGGCGCCGACCAGCATGCGCATGACGCCCCGCGTCATGAACACCGCGCGCGGCCGGGCAAACGCTTCCAGCCGATGGATCCAAGGCATGGTGCGGGCGATCATCGCCTGCGTCTCGCCGCGCGGCAGGCTTCGGGAGGCCACGAAGCCGGGCAGCCAGGGCGCCCGGCGGCCGATCAGCATCTGCAGGCCGACAATGGCGATCACGACGCCGGAAATGGTCGAGACGCCGGGAATCATCGGAATGATGTTGGGCAGGGCGAAGATCAGCACCAGCAGGCCGAAGGCGCGGTCGCCCAGGGCTTCGGTGATGAGGCCGAGCGGGATGGATTCGCCCTCGCCGAGCTGCGTCAGGCCGCGAAACACGTCCGATGTGCGCTGGCTCGTCTGATCGGCGGTAACCTGCACGGTGGGCATCTCCAAGGGATCGAGAACGGATCGGGGACCGGCCATGCCGGCGGAATCAGAAGATCGCCAGCGCGCCGGCAAGCACCGTATAGCCGATGCCGGCGCCGATCGCGGTGGCAATTGCCGCAAGAATGAAGCCGCAGGCGACCAGAAGGCCGTCCCGCTCGGTCAGCCCCAGCCCGAAGACGCAGAGCGCCAGTCCCTGCGGCATGGAGCCGATCCACGGGATCGGCACCAGAACGAGCAGGACGGCGAGAACCAGCACCGCCACGCCGACCACCCGGAGCGCGGTCGGTCCGGCGGCCAGGCCGAGCCGCGGCCGGGTCAGGCTCTCGAGCCGGGTCAGGAGCGGCAGGGTCCGGTTCATCACCGCGGTCAGCTTGGCGCGCGGCAGAGCCGTGCGGGCGATCCGGTCGGGCAGCCAGGGAACGTCGCGGCCGACGACGATCTGCAGGGCGAGCAGCACCAGGACGAGGCCGGTAATGACCGGCAGGCCAGGAATCGGCAGGAGGTTCGGCAGGCCGAAAAGGATCAGCGACAGGCCGAAGGCCCGGTTGCGCAGGGCCGCAAGCAGGTCACCGATCGTAATGGTCGACAGGATGTCGGCATGGGTCGAAGCCTGGGCCGACATGAGGGAAGAGATGATTTGCGACGTCTTTTCGGGCGCGCTTGTCACGATGAGCTTTCGGTCCGCCAATTTTCGGGCGGACCATAAGGGGTCGCGCGGCAAGTTTCCATGCCCGAAGCCCGCGACAAGTCATACCTGTGGCGAATGGCGAATGGGCGTGGCGAATAGGGACCAGGCGTCACTGGTCGACGCAAAAGCTCTTGCCGCCGGCACACCGCCGCTCGCCGGCCCCCTGCTCGCCATTCGCCATCCGCGCCTTCAATGCAGCTGCGCCAGGCTGCGGGCGATCGCCACCTCGCCGGGGCCGATCAGGCGGGTCGAGCCGACGCGCACCATGTGCAGCGGTCCCTCGAGGCTTTGCTGCCAGAAAGCGAGGAAGCGTTTCAGCACGGGAAAGTCGGGCGCCTGATCGTAGTCCTGCCAGATATAGCTCTGCAGCAGCAGCGGATGATCGGGCAGCCGGTAGACGATCTCGGCCGTGGTCAGCGCATAGCCCTCGATCTGCCTGAGAAAATCGCGATCGATGGCGCGCGGGGGCCGGGTTTCGGGGCGAAGCATGACAGCCTCCTTGAGGTCAATGACCGTGCACTGCCGTCGAGTGGCCCCGCCTGTCCTCTTCGCCTCCCTGGCGTGTTTGAACTTCACGCCATAAGGCGACTTTCGAGGTTACCGATCGATTAACGGCGGTCCGCGGCGGCCGATGCAGCTCGGCCGCGCCACGCCGGCCGGCACGACGTTCGGGTGTCTTGTCAGGAGGTTGCGCATGCCGGCGGAATCGGTCCGTGAGCCAGCGCACGGACCGTCAGCGCGCCGGGCCGATATCCGGGAAGCCGTCGCCGCGCGGGTTCGAGGCCAGGAACAGCGACAGGCGATCGACGACGTCGCCCGCCGCGGGCGCGAACAGCGGGGCGCGCCAGCGCCGGTCGACCGTGCCGACCCGTTCGACCCGGCCGAACCGGCCGTTCAGCGCCGCCTCCACCTCGCCGTCGCGCCGGCTTTCGACCACGACCAGGATCGGCATGCCGCGCAGCCGTTCCAGGTCGGGCTCCGGCTCCATGGCATAGCGCAGCCTTTCGCCGAGCTGCACCACTGGCGGCCGGCCGCTGCCGTGGAAGCGCAGCTCGCCGGTGGTCGTATACGAGGCTGTGCCGATCGTGCCGGCGCCGTGCCTTGCGGCCGCCGCCTCGACGGCCGCCGCGGCGGCGCGCCAGCCGAAGAGCTGCCCGGTCGGATCGGCCGCAAGCGGCACGACCCGCCACAGCGCGTGGGCGGCCACCAGCAGGCCGAGCGTCACCCCGACCGGAACGGCGAAGCGGAGCGAAAGGCGCAGAGCCGCGCCGATCGGGCCCGCCGCCGGCAGAGAGCGCGCGCCGATGACTGCCGCCGCGATCGAAGCCGGCAGCAGGCAGGCGGTCCAATTGCCCTGGACGCGGTCGAACAGGCCGTACCAGACGAGATAGAGGACGAGCGGCACCGTGGTGGCGACGATCAGCGTCGCCGCGGCCTCGCGCTGCCGAGCCGCGCGCCAGAGGAGAAGGACGAGCCCGTACAGGACGAGCACGCCGATCAGCGGCGTCAGCAGCCCGGCCTGGCCCGCGAAGAATTCCGGCACGAAACGCGGATCGAACGCATGCGGCACGGCCCGCCCGAACTGCTTCGACAGCGAGGCGCCGCCGTGGCGGAGGTTCCAGGCGACGACCGGCGCCATCACGGCAAGACACAAGGCTCCGCCGGCATAGGGCCAGGGCGACCGGAACCAGCGCCGGAGCTCCGGCACCCAGAGGAGCCAGACGACGATGCCGAGGCCGAGGAAGACGGCGGTATATTTCGAGACGAAGGCGAGCCCGACGGACAACCCGGCGAGCAGCCACCAGCCGCCGCGGCCGGTGCGCCAGACCTCGGCGAGCGCCAGCAGCGCGAGGATCCAGAACAGGACGAGCGGCGTATCCGGGGTCACCAGGATGGCGCCGGCACCGAGGAACAGCGTCGCCTGGACCAGCCCGGCGCCGGCGAGCGCGGCCGCGCGATCGCCGGTCAGCCGCCAGACGAGGCGCCAGACGCCGAGGCTCGCGGCGGCGGCGAGCAGCACCGAGAGCCAGCGCACGCCGAAGGCCGTATCGCCGAACACCGCGGTGGAGGCGCGGATGAGCAGCGCCACCGCTGGCGGATGGTCGTAGTAGCCGAAGGAGAGGTTCTGCGCCCAGAGCCAGTAATAGGTCTCGTCGGCGGCGAGCCCGAGCGTGCCGGCAAGCCAGAGACGCAGCAGCGTGAGCAGCCCGACGAGCACGGCGACGCTCGCCAGGTCGCCGGCGCCGGCCGGTTCCGGAACCAGCGGGCCGCCGGCCGCGGCAGGCGGCTCAGCGGCGCCAGACGAGAGCCGAGGAGGCTGCATAGTTGAACACCGCGCCCATCAGCGCGCCGGCAAGGCCGGCCAGCCACCAGCCGGCAGCCTCCGCATAGAGCCAGCTCGCCACGCCGACATTGGCGAAGGCGCCGAGGCTGCAGACGGCATAGAACAGGACGAGGCCGACGACGAAGCGCGCGCCTTTCAGCCGCGCGTCGCGATAGGTGATCTCGTTGTTGATCAGGAAGTTCGAGGTCATCGCGACGAAGGTCGCGAGCGTCTGGGCGGCGGCGAAGCGCATGCCCGCGCCGAGCGCGAGATAGAGCGACACCATGTGGACGAACAGGCCGGTCGTGCCGACCAGCGCGAAGAAGATGAAGCGCAGCGGAATGAGCCCGCCGGACAGCTTGTTGAGGATGAAGCCGAGATAGTCGAGGGCCACCTTGGCATCCAGCTTGCTCTCGCCGTGCACGCGCTCGCGGAACACATAGGGCACTTCGGCGAAGCTCGGCCGGTGCGTCACGGAGGCCGCGATATCGGCGAGGATCTTGAAACCGGCGGTGGAGAGCTTCGGCGCGATCTCCTCGACGAGGTCGCGCCGGACCATGAAGAAGCCCGACATCGGGTCGGACAGCGGCGCCTTCAGGATCATGCCGGACAGGCGCCGGCCGAGATCGGAAATGGCCTGGCGGACCGGCGAGAGGCCTTCCGTCTTCGAGCCGCCCTCGATATTGCGGCTCGCGACCACCAGTTCGCGCCCGGCCCTGATATGGCCGAGCATGTCGGGCAGGATGGTTTCGTCGTGCTGCAGGTCGGCATCCATGACCGCGACCACCGGCGCCGAGGAGGCCAGCATGCCTTCGATGCAGGCCCCGGCAAGACCGCGCCGGCCGACGCGGCGGATGCAGCGCACGCGCGGGTTGCGGCGGGCGAGTTCCTTGACCACGGCGGAGGTGCCGTCGGGGCTGTCGTCATCGACGACGATCATCTCCCAGTCGATGCCGGCGAGCACGCGGCCGAGCCGGGCGGCGAGCTCCGGCACGTTGTCGCGCTCGTTGTAGCTCGGCACCACGACGGTGAGTTCGGGGGCTCTGACGGTGGCGGGGAGTTCGGTCATATGGCCGCGGGTGATAGCGTCAGCCCGTCGCAGGGGTCAAGCCGCCAGCGGCTCCGCATCGCCCGATCCGGCAAATTCTCATCAATTTACCGGCATCTTGCCCATCACCGGTTAGGCTGAACCAGTAGGGTAAAAATCCGGCTTCGGTTGTCATCGCCCGCGGGACGCGCCAGGGTTGCCGCGACCGGCCGAGCGCCGCGCCGCGGCCTTCGACTGAATTCCTTCGCGTCCACCGCAATGCGACTTCGCCGCCCCGGGCCGATGGTTCGGGGTCTTTTTTTGTCTAGTGGTCGATCTCGCCGCCGGCCGCGGCCAGGGCCTCGCGGGTATCGACATCGAGATGGACGCTGTCGCTGCCGACATCGACCTCGACCACCGCTTCGGGATGGGCGGCGAGCACGGCCCTGCCCCCTTGGTCGCCGCTGACCTTGGCGAGCTCGGCGAAGAAGCGCCGGCCCCAGAGCACCGGATTGCCGCGCCGCCCCGCGGCGGTCGGCACCACCACATGATGTCCGTCGGCGGCACTGTAGGCGTCGGCGAGCTTGCGCACGAGATCGGCGCCGACCCGCGGCATGTCGCCGAGCATGACCACGACGGCGTCGATATCGGGCCCGATCGCGCCAAGGCCGGCCTTCAGCGACGTCGACAGGCCCTCGGCGAAGTCGGGATTGTGCACGAAGCGGACGCCGAGATCGTCGAGCGCCGCCTTGACCGCGTCCGACTGGTGGCCGGTGACCACCACGATCTCGGCGAGGCGGGCGCCGGCGGCGGCCCGCACGGCGTGGCGCACCAGCGGCGTGCCCTCGAGGGTCGCAAGAAGCTTGTTCGGACCGCCCATGCGGGTCGACCGTCCGGCCGCCAGCACCAGGGCGGCGATGCGTGGCGTCCCGGCGGCGGCCGGCTCGCCTTCGCGCGGCTGTGGCCGCGACACGATTTCCATCAGAAGCCCCCCGACGCCCATGCCGGTAATATCGGCCTTGCTCACATTGAGGCCCGCGAGCAGGCGGGTCAGCACCCAGTCGAAGCCGTTCTCCTTGGGACTGCGCGCGCAGCCGGGCGCGCCCAGCACCGGCGCGGCGTTGAGCCGGCCGACCATCAGGAGATTGCCCGGATCGACGGGCATGCCGAGATGTTCGACCGTGCCGCCGGCCCGTTCGAGCGAGACCGGGATCACGTCGCGCCTGTCGGCGATCGCGGAGGCGCCGAAGATCAGGATGAGGTCGACATCCTCTGCCGCGGCGGCGGCGATAGCTGCCGTCAGCGCGCCGGCGTCGTGCTCGACCCGGCTTTCCCAGACGATCGTCGCGCCCGACGGCTTCAGCCGCTCCTCGGTGACCCGCAGCGTCTTGTCCACCACCTTCTCGGCAAGGCCGGGCAGCAACGTGGAAATGACGGCGACGCGCCGGCGCACGAAGGGCGCCACCCGCACCAGAGGTCTCGCAGCGCTCGCCCGCTCGACCGCAAGGCCCGGCGCGGCATAGGGAATGATCTTGACGGTCGCGACCATTTCGCCCGGCTCGACCGGCGCGAAGGCCGGCAGCGTCGCGAAGGTGATGGCATCGTCGAGCCGGTTGACCGCGTCGACGCCGGCGCGGTCAACCACCAGAACGCCGGCATGACAGGCGAACAGATTGGCCCGCCCGGTAAAGGCGCGATCGATCCGGACGCCGCCGCCGCCGACGGCGGCCGCGATCCGCGCCGCCGCCTCGTCCTCTCCGACATCGCCGGGCTCGGCCAGCGCCACGGTGACGGCGGCGATCCCCGCCGCCTTGAGCGCGGCGATTTCGGCCGCGCCGATGCGTGTCCCCTTCTTCAGGACAAGGCCTTCGGACTTGACCGCATGGGCGACCACGCCGCCCAGGGCTTCGTCGACGGGAACCGGACCGAACTTCATCCCGCTTGTCCCGCCGCTGTCTCAGGCAATGCCCTGGCGCCAGGCCTGGGTCACCTCGGCCATGATCGACACCGCGATCTCGGCCGGCGTGATGGCGCCGATGGCAAGCCCGATCGGCGCCTTGATGCGGTCGAGCTGTTCGGCCGACACGCCGAGCGCGCCAAGCCGCTCGACGCGCTTGGCATGGGTTTTCCGCGAGCCCAGCGCGCCGATGTAGAAACAGTCACGCTCGAAGGCATGGATCAGCGCGGGATCGTCGATCTTCGGATCGTGGGTCAGCGCGATGAAGGCCGTATAGCGATCGATGCCGAGCGGCGGCAGAGCGACGTCCGGCCATTCGGCATGGACAGTGACATCGGGAAAACGTTCGGGCGTCGCGAAGGCCGTGCGCGGATCGACGACCACCGGATCGTAGCCGAGCATGCGCGCGAGCGGCACCAGGGCCTGGCTGATATGGACGGCGCCGATGATCACCATGCGCGCCGGCGGCACCTGCACGGTGAGGAAGGTCCGGGTGTCGGCGACGACGCCGCTCCGGCCCGAACGCAGCGCCGCACGGATCGGCGCTTCCAGCGCATCGCCCGCCAGCGCCTCCTCGAGGACGATCCGCGCCGCGCCGGTGTCGAGATCCGTCACCAGCGCTGCGGCCTTGCGCGCCTTGCGTGCGGCGTTGAGAGCGGCAAGCAGCTTAAGGTCCATCAGCCGACCTTCTCGACATAGACGGAGATGCGGCCGCCGCATGACAGCCCGGATCGCCAGGCGGTCTCGTCGGCGACGCCGAATTCGAGAAGCCGGGGCTTGCCGGTGCCGATCACGTCGAGCGCCTCGGTGACCACCTCGCCTTCGACGCAGCCGCCGGAGACGGAGCCGAGGAATGTGCCCTCCTCGTCTATGACGAGATGCGAGCCGACCGGCCGGGGCGCCGAGCCCCAGGTCTCCACGACGGTGGCCACCGCCACCCCCTTGCCGGCCTTGGCCCAGGCCTCCGCCTGAACCAGGATATCGTCGTCGGATGCGAGCATGGCGGCCTCTCCGAAACAGCAGTTGTTCGAAGATAGGCGCTCGGGCGTCCGAGCGCGAGGCCATCGTGCCGCCGGCAGCCACGACGCGCGCTCATGGGAGCGCCCCGTCAGGTGCATTCCCCGGCCGGCTATGCCGCCGCGAACAGCCCGGCGAGGCGCGCCACCGCCGCTTCCGACGCCGCCCGGTCGACGGTCGTGTCGGCATTGCCGAAATCGGCGGGGTCCTGGGCCTGCACCAGAATGCCGTCGCGGCGCGCCACCACATTGAGATTGTGGTTGCGGTAGGCAAGGCCGTAGGTCACCTCGGGCTGGGGAATGAGCCGCGCCGTCTGGCCGCGAACCGGCACGATGCTCTCGTCGCCCAGCAGCGCCCGCGCGCCATAGCCCGTGCAGTTGATGAGGGTTTTCTCGCGCAGGTCCGCGAACTGGCGCGGGCTCTCGAACGCGCGCGTTTCGATCTCGCCGCCGAGGCGCAGGAAGTCGTCCATGAGCAGGCGCGAATAGGCGGAGATGTTGAAGGTGAGCTGCGTATAGCGGCGGGCGAACGGCACGCGGAACGGATGCTGGCCGGGCTTCAGGGTCAGCGACGGTCCCCGGAGATCGGCCAGCAGCCGGCGCTCGAGATCGGGATAGGCGGGCTCGCGGTCGTCGCCGTGGCGCGCCGGCTGGTCGAAGGGCGTGTCGGAGAGGAAGTAGCCGTCGCGCCACTCGATCGGGCTGTCGGCGAGGCCGAGCAGGGTCTGGTAGGTGCGGAACGAGGCGCGTGCCATCGCCTCCCAGGACCGCTCGAATTCGGGTGTCGCATGTTCGGCGGTGCAGATGCGCGAATCCGGCGACCAGACGCCGGTGGCGTTGAACGAGCGCACCTCGGGTGGCCGCTCCTTGGCATAGATGCGGACCTTCAGCCCGGCGCGCTGGGCGACCAGCGCCGTGGTCAAGCCGATGGCGCCGCAGCCGATGACGGCAATGCGCCGTGCCCGCGTCGCCTGGGCGAGCTGCACCGCGATCGCCGCCGAACCCCAGGACAGGGACCAGCCGCTGCCGCCATGGCCGTAATTGTGAACGACGGCCTTGCGGCCGATCCGCTCGGCCTCGATGCGCGGCCCCGTGGCGCGGAACGGCCGGGTGCAGACATTGAGCGCGATGATCCGATCGGCGCGCGCCTCGATCGGCCTGAGCGGCGCCGGCGGTGCGAACGGTGCCGGCGCGGCCGGCGCGGCCTCGCGCCTCGCCTCCTCGGCGGCCGCGGCGCCGCCCGACAGGGCCACCAGCGTCGCGCCGGCGCCACGAAGGAAATGACGGCGTTGCATATCCATCCCCACGGTCTCTGAAAGCCCAGCGCGCCTGTCGACGGCACATCCGATTGTCTATCGGCGGCAAACCTTGAAGACCAGTTGAGCTGGCACCCGGCCGGCGCATGACGCGCATTCGGGCAGCCGCCCCGCTGCCGCCTTCGTTCGGACAAGGTCGTGAAGGGCGCTCGCTCAGGCCGCCTTCAGCCAGCGCCGCGGATCGTGCGCGCGATCGGGTCGGCGCGCGTCGAGCGCCGCGACGAGATCGGCGACCGCCGCGATATTGTGGATCGTGCGGAACTCGTCGACATGCGGCAGCAGGGTGCGGATGCCCTGCGCCCTCGCCTCGAAACCATCGTATCGGAGCAGCGGATTGAGCCAGACGAGCCGGCGGCACGAGCGATGCAGCCGATCGGCCTCGCGGGCGAGATCGCCGCCCGCCTCGCGCTCCAGGCCGTCGGTGACGAGCAGCACCACGGCGCCCCCGGACAGGACGCGCCGCGACCACAGCTTGTTGAAGGCATGCAGCGAGGGCGCGATGCGCGTGCCGCCGGACCAGTCCTGGACGGTGGTCGCGGCCGCGGCAAGCGCCTCGTCAGGGTCCCTCGCCTTCAGCGCGCGGGTGATATTGGTGAGCCGCGTCCCGAAGACGAAGGCGTGGACATGCCGCCGCCGCTCCATCAGCGCGTGGATGAAATGCAGCATCACCCGGGTGTACTGGCTCATCGAGCCCGATATGTCGCAGAGCACGACCAGCGGCGGGTGCTTTTCCTTCGGGCCGCGCCGCGCCAGATCGATGATCGCGCCGCCCTCGCCGATCGACCGGCGCAGCGTGCGGCGCAGGTCGATGCGCTCACCGCGCGGATCGGGCGCGAAGCGGCGCGTCGGCACCGCATCGTCGGGCAGGACGAGGGCTGCGACGCGCCGCTGCGCCTCCGCGATCTCGGCCGCGGTCATCTGGGCGAAGTCCTTGGCCTGCAGCACCTCGACATCGGAAATGGTGAAGCGCGCGTCGACCTCCACCTCCGGCCGCTCGACCGGCGTCGCCTCGGTGTTGCGGAAGAAGGCCTCCTGCAGCCGCAGCGATGCCGGATCGGGTTTTGCCTGCGGCACGTGCGCCACGGGCATCAGCAGCTGCAGCAGCTTTTCCATGAGATGCCGGCGCTTCCAGAAGATCTCGAAGGCATCGCGGAACAGCGCCGAGTGCTCGTGCTTGCCCACGAAGACGGCGTGCAGCGTCCAGTAGAAATCCTCGCGCGAGCCGATGCCCGCCGCTTCGAGTGCGGCGATCGCGTCGAGCACCGTGCCCGGCCCGACCGGCAGGCCGGCGACGCGGAGCGCACGGGCGAAATGGGCGACGTTTTCGGCGAGCGCATGCGGCATGGGATCAGGCCTTCAACAGCACGGCCCAGACGGGCGAGAGCAGCAACGAGCCGAGATTGTAGGCGGCATGGGTCAGCGCGGTCGCGCCGAAGGCCAGGCCCGCGCGGCCGCTCGCCTCGGACCAGGCGGAATATTGCCAGGAAAAGACGAGGAACAGCACTGCGATGACCGGGCTCCGCTCGATGCTCAGCGGAACATGCGCGAGAATGGCAGCGATGACCGCGATGATCGTGAAGGCCGGGAGGCCGAGTCCGAGCCGGCGCACGACGAGCCAGTGCAGGGCGGCGAGAGCGGCGGTCTCGATCAGCGGCGCCAGCACGAGCACGCCGATGACCAGCAGGACGGGCGACGGCGGCGCGCCTTCGGGCCGCGCGAGCCTGAACGGCGACGGGTAGAGCACGCTCCACCAGAGGAGCGGCACGGCAAGCAGGCAGAAGCCGAGCATGACCGCCTTCGGCCAGGGGCGCGGCCCGGGCGTGCCGATCCAGGTCGCCAGCGCCGCGCCGCTCAACGCCCTGCCCTGACCTCGTCGAGGATCGCCTTGGCCTCGCCGCCCTGCATCTTGACGATGTCATCCTGATATTTGAGCAGCACGCCGAGCGTGTCGGTGACCCCTTGCGGATCGAGGCCGACGGCATCGAGCTCGGTCAGCGCGGTCGCCCAGTCGATGCTTTCGGCAACGCCGGGCACCTTGAACAGGTCGGTGCGGCGCAGCCGCTGCACGAAGGCGACGATCTCGCGCGTGAGCCGTTCCGGCGCATCCGGCGCCTTGGCTTTGAGGATGGCAAGCTCGCGCGCCGCGTCGGGATAGTCGACCCAATGGTAGAGGCAGCGCCGTTTCAGCGCGTCGTGGATCTCGCGCGTGCGGTTGGAGGTGACGATGACGATCGGTGCCGCCGGCGCCCGGATCGTGCCGAGCTCCGGCACGGTCACCTGGAAATCGGAGAGCACTTCGAGCAGAAAGGCTTCGAAAGCCTCGTCCGTGCGGTCCAACTCGTCGATCAGAAGCACCGGCGCGCCGCGCAGATCCGGCTCGAGCGCCTTGAGCAGGGGCCGCTTGGTCAGGTATCGCTCGGAGAAGATGCCTTCGGCAAGGCTCTCCCGGTCGACGGCTCCGCCGGCCTCGGCCAGGCGGATCGCGATCATCTGCGCCGCATAGTTCCATTCGTAGACGGCGGCGGCGACGTCGAGCCCTTCGTAGCACTGCAGCCGGATCAGGTTGCGACCGAGCGTCTCGGCGAGGACCTTGGCGATCTCGGTCTTGCCGACGCCGGCTTCGCCCTCGAGAAGCAGCGGCCGGCCCATCTTCAACGCCAGGAACAGCACGGTGGCAAGCGAGCGGTCGGCGACGTAGCTGCCGCGCTTCAGGAGGTCGAGGGTCTCATCGATCGATTGCGGCAAGGCCGGCGCCGCGCCGGGCGAGGCGGAAGGGGCGCCGGTCCGGGGCGCGGATGTCGAACGGGCTGTCATGGGCACTCCGGCCGGCGTCGCCGCGATCTGAAATTCGTCTCGTTTCGATCCGGCTCGGAACGCATTTCAGGCCGCGGGAACAATCGCAAGGGACTGGTCGTGAACGCCGCTGCGGGCGCGACGCTCGCGCTCACCATAGCGCAGCCTGCGCCGGGCGCGAGAGGTCAATCCGCAGAGGCGCGCCGCGCCGGCGGCCGGGCAGCCGGGCGAGCCGGATCGAGATCGAGCCGTGTCGCCTCCAGGAGGCCGTGGCCATAGCCGGTCGACAGGCTGACCCGCGCCGGTATCAGCGCGCGGCTGCCGGCGACCGGCACGAGGGTGAGCTCGGCGGAGCGCCGCCGGGCCGACTGGATGTCGGAACGGTCCGCTCTGAAGCCGGCGATCGGCTCGAAGCGCACGCTGCAGATGGCGGCATCGCCCTTGTAGCCGGCAATCTCGACCCGCCGGGTGGCGACGAAGGAATAGATGAGATCGAACCGGTAGACGCCGTTATAGATGCGCGTGCGCCGCTCGCAGGCGGCGGGGCCCGTCACGGGTCCCGTCCCGCCGGCGATGAACACGCCGGCGGAGAGCGGATCGAGCACGCCGCGCAGATGTTCCGGCAGGACCGGCGTCGCGCGCGGATGCGGCGGCTTGTCGGGATTGCGCTCGACGGAGCGGACATTGCCGTCGGCCATCGCCATGCGGGTGGTCTCGACCTTGCCGCCGGAGCGCACCTCGACGCGGAACTGCGCCGGCACCGGCGCCGTGCCGGCAAGCCGGCCATTGGCCTCCGCCGTGCCCGAGCCGCCGACGAAGAGCGCGGCAATGCCGGTCACCCGACCGCTGACCTCGGTGCGGTAGCTCGTCCCGTCGACATGCGCGGTCAACGTGCCGCGGCCGATGGGAATGCCGATGAACCACGCGGCATAGTCGGCCGAGACCTGGCCGCCTGACGCCGGGCCGGCGCCTGCCGCCAGCACCAGCAGCAATCCTGGAATCGTCAGGAGCGGTGTCCTCATCGTCTCTCCCGCGGCCCCACGGGTCCGGTCCATCCTGCCGCCTTCCCACCATCAAGGTGGTGCGGCGGAATGGGCCACGCAAGGACAGCTTTGCCGCCGCCAGCGGGCGAATTTACGGCAGAGAACGGCAAGGCCGGGGCGGCACGCCACCCCGGCCCTGCAAGGATCCGTACGCCTGCCGTCAGGCCGCGGCCGCGACCGCGCGCCGAGCCATCACGCCGATCAGATGGGCGCGATAATCGGCGGAGGCGTGAATGTCGCCGTTGAGGCTGGCCGCCTCGGTCGTGATGCCGTCGAGCGACTTGGCATTGAAGCGCTTGGCCAGCGCCTCCTCCATGCCGGCATGGCGGAACACGCCGTCATTGCCCGCCCCGGTCACCGCGACGCGGACCGCCCGTCCCTTCTTGGCGACGAAGACGCCGACCAGGGCATAACGCGAAGCCGGGTTCGGGAATTTCACATAGGCCGCCTTGGCGGGGATGGGGAAGGCCACCTTGGTGATGATCTCGTCCTCGTCGAGCGCTGTCGAGAACAGGCCGGCGAAGAACTCGTCGGCGGCAAGCTTGCGCTTGTTGGTGTGGACGGTCGCGCCGAGCGCCAGGAGGGCGGCCGGATAGTCCGCCGCCGGGTCGTTGTTGGCGACCGAGCCGCCGATCGTGCCGCGATGGCGCACCTGCGGATCGCCGATATGACCGGCGAGGCTGGCAAGGGCCGGGATCGCCTGCTGCACGATCGGCGAATTGGCAACCTCCGCATGGGTGGTCATGGCGCCGATGACGACGGTCCTGCCCTTCAGCTCGATGCCGGCAAGGCCGGCGCCCGAGAGATCGATGATCGCGCCCGGGCTCGCCAGGCGCTGCTTCATCGTCGGAATCAGCGTCTGACCGCCGGCGAGCAGCTTGGCGTCCTCGCCCTTCTTGAGGAGCCCGACGGCACCGCGGACGGTGGCGGCCTTGTGGTACTTGAAAGGATACATCTCGCCCCTCCCCTTACTCGGCCGCCTTGGCCGTCTTCGCCTGCTTCTGGATGATCCGCCACACCGCGTGCGGCGTCGCCGGCATCGGCACGTCCTCGGTGCCGAGCGCATCGGTCAGCGCATTGATGACCGCCGGCGGGGCAGCGATCGCCCCCGCCTCGCCGCACCCCTTGATGCCGAGCGGGTTGGACGGGCACGGCGTGACCGTCATGCCCACCTCGAAGGACGGCAGGTCGTGCGCGCGCGGCATGGCATAGTCCATGAACGACGCCGTCACGAGCTGGCCGTCCTTGTTGTAGATGGTGCCTTCGAGCAGCGCCTGGCCGACCCCCTGCGCGATGCCGCCATGGACCTGGCCTTCGACGATCATCGGATTGATGACATTGCCGAAATCGTCGACCGCGGTCCATTTCACGATGCTCGATACGCCGGTCTCGGCATCGACCTCGATCTCGCAGATATGGCAGCCCGCCGGGAAGGTGAAGTTGGTCGGGTCGTAGAACGAGCCTTCCTTCAGCCCCGGCTCCAGTTCCTGCGGGTTGAACTTGTGGGCGATATAGGCATTGAGCGCCACCGTGCCGAAATCGACCGACTTGTCGGTGCCCTTCACGGTGAACTGGCCGTCCTTGAAGTCGATATCGGCTTCGGCCGCCTCCAGCACATGGGCTGCGACCTTCTTCGCCTTCGCCTCGATCTTGTCGAGCGCCCTGGAGATCGCGGACATGCCGACCGCGCCGGAGCGCGAGCCGTAGGTGCCCATGCCGAACTGCACCTTGTCGGTATCGCCATGGACGATCGAGACATTGTCGATGGGAATGCCGAGGCGGTGCGAGACGAGCTGGGCGAAGGTCGTCTCGTGGCCCTGGCCGTGGCTGTGCGAGCCGGTGAGCACTTCCACCGTGCCGACCGGGTTGACCCGGATCTCGGCCGATTCCCACAGGCCGACGCCCGCGCCGAGCGAGCCGACCGCCTGCGACGGCGCGATGCCGCACGCCTCGATATAGGTGGAATAGCCGAGCCCGCGCAGCTTGCCGCGCCGCGCCGCCTCGCGCCGGCGCTTGCCGAAGCCCTTCACGTCGGCCATCTCCATGGCCTTGATGAGGGAGGCTTTGTAGTCGCCGGTATCGTACATCATGATGACCGGCGTCTGGTGCGGGAACTTCGAGACGAAGTTGCGCTTGCGGAAGGCCGCCGGATCCATGCCGATCTCGCGTGCCGCGACCTCGACCAGCCGCTCGACCACGAAGGTCGCTTCCGGCCGCCCGGCCCCGCGATAGGCGTCGACCGGCGCGGTATTGGTATAGACCGCGTCGACCTCGGCATAGATGTTCGGGATGGCATACTGGCCCGACAGCAGCGTCGCATAGAGATAGGTCGGCACCGACGAGGCGAAGGTCGAGAGATAGGCGCCCATATTGGCGATGGTCTTGACCCTGAGGCCGGTGATCTTGCCGTCGGCATCGATGGCGAGCTCGGCCCGGGTGACGTGATCGCGGCCGTGGGCGATGGCCAGGAACTCTTCCGTGCGGTCGGCGGTCCACTTGACCGGCCGGTTGACCTTGCGCGCCGCCCAGACGCAGACCGTCTCCTCGGCATAGATGAAGATCTTCGAGCCGAAACCGCCGCCGACATCCGGAGCGATCACCCTGAGCTTGTGCTCGGGCGCGATGCCGATGAAGGCGGAGAGCACCAGGCGCGCGACATGCGGGTTCTGGCTGGTCGTATAGAGCGTCAGCGCGTCGTTGCCGGAATCGTATTCGCCGATCGCCGCCCGCGGCTCCATGGCGTTGGGCACCAGGCGGTTGTTGACGATGTCGAGCCTGGTCACGTGGCTCGCCTTGGCGAAGGCGGCGTCGGTCGCGCCCTTGTCGCCGAGGTGCCAGTCATAGACCGTGTTGGCCGGGGCCTCCGTGTGCACCTGCGGCGCGCCCTTGTCCTGCGCCTTGGCGGTGTCGACATTGGCGGCCAGCACCTCGTAGTCGACGTCGATCGCCTCGGCCGCATCCTTGGCCTGCGCCAGGGTCTCGGCGATCACCACCGCGACATGGTCGCCGACATAGCGCACCTTGCCCTGGGCGAGCACCGGATGGGGGCCGGCGCGCATCGGCGTGCCGTCTTTCGAATGGATCATCCAGCCGCAGATAAGCCCGCCGACCTTGTCGGCCGCGACATCCTCGCCGGTGAACACCGCCACCACGCCCGGCATGACGCGGGCCTTGGCGGTGTCGACCTTCTTCAGATTGGCATGTGCATGCGGCGAGCGCAGAAAATAGGCGTGGGTCTGGCCGGGGCGGTTGATGTCGTCGGTATATTGGCCCTTGCCGGTGATGAAACGGTGGTCTTCCTTGCGGCGCACGGCCGCGCCGATGCCGGACACAGTCATGGCGTCCTCCCTCAAAGGTCGCGCGAGACGAAACGATCAGACGGAAATGCTCAGGCGGTTGCGCGCCGTTACTCGGCCGCTTGTCGAACCGCAGTCGTGCCCGTCATCGCCCGCGCTCCGGCTTCCACCGCCCGGACGATGTTGTGATAGCCGGTGCATCGGCAGATATTGCCCTCGAGCTCGGCGCGGATCGTCGGCTCGTCAACCGCCCCCTTGCGGTTCACGATATCGATCGCCGACATGATCATGCCGGGCGTGCAGAAGCCGCATTGCAGGCCGTGGTGCTCGCGGAAGGCCTCCTGCATCGGGTGCAGCTTGCCGTCCTTGGCAAGGCCCTCGATGGTCACCACGTCGGCGCCGTCGTTCTGCACCGCGAAGGTCGTGCAGGATTTCACCGCCTTGCCGTCGACATGCACCACGCAGGCGCCGCACTGGGAGGTGTCGCAGCCGACATGGGTGCCAGTCAGGTGGAGATGGTCGCGCAGGTATTGGACGAGCAATGTGCGCGTATCGACGTCGGCCGAGACCTGGCGTCCGTTGACCGTCATGGTCACCGTCGGCATAGGCGTTCCTCCTCACAAAATCGGGTGCATAAGGGCTGTTTTGGTCGGTTTTTGTTTTTCCCTTGGCTTTTACCACCGGAAATCCGGTGTTTTCAGCGCGATTTGCAGTTTGGACCCGTTCTTAAACGCGCGTCAAGCAGCCTGCGCGGAGGATCCGATCACGGCTGGGTGCAGGCCATGCGCACCCGCCCCTTTTCCTCGGTCGGGCGACTGGCCTAGGGTCACTGCCCTCGGGATCACTTGTCGGGAGAGGGACCGATGCCTCGCTTCACCACGTCGGACGGCCTGTCGCTGCGCTATGAGGACACCGGCGGCACCGGCCCGGTCCTCCTCCTGTCCAATTCGCTCGGCACCCGCCTTGAAATGTGGGACGACCAGATGCCGGTCTTTTCGTCCCATTACCGGGTGGTGCGCTACGACAAGCGCGGCCATGGCGAAAGCGAGCTGAAGGTCGGCCCGACCAGCTTCGCGCGACTGACCCGCGACGCGGTGGAGCTGCTCGACCACCTCGCCGTCGCCAGGGCGGACTGGTGCGGCCTGTCGATGGGCGGCATGAGCGGCATGTGGGCCGGCAGCCACTACGGCAGCCGCTTCGGCAAGCTGGTCCTGTGCAACACGGCGCCCAGCATGCCGACTGCCGATATGTGGAACCAGCGCATCGCGACGGTGAAGGCCAATGGCCTGAAGCCGCTGATCCCCTCCATCGTCGACCGCTGGTTCACCAAGCGCTTCCAGGCGGCCGATCCCAAGGCGGTGGCCCGGGTCGTCGCCATGCTGGAGACGACGCCCCCGGAAGGTTATGCCGCCTGTTCCGCCGCGATCCGCGACATGGACCAGCGCGAGGCGATCCGCCATATCGCCAATCCGGTCCTGGTCGTCGCCGGCACCCATGACGGCTCGACGCCGCCGGCCCGCGGCCGCGAGATCGCTGCCGCCATTGCGAATGCACGCTATGTCGAGCTCGACGCCGCGCATCTGTCCAATATCGAACAGACAGAAGCGTTCAACGCCGCTGTCGTCGATTTCCTGACCAGGTAAAGGGCTGCTCCGATGGACGAGAAGGACCGTTTCGAGGCCGGGCTGAGCGTGCGCCGCGCGGTGCTCGGCGATGCCCATGTCGACCGTTCGCTGGCCGCGCGCGACAGCTTCACCACCGAGTTCCAGGACCTGATCACGCGTTATGCCTGGGGCGAGATCTGGACGCGCCCCGGCCTCGACCGCAAGACGCGCAGCTTCCTGGTGCTCGCCATGACGGCCGCCATGGGGCGCTGGGAAGAGTTCCGGCTGCACTGCCGGGCGGCCTTTTCGAACGGCGTGACGACCGACGACATCAAGGAAGTGCTGCTGCAGGTGGCGATCTATGCCGGCGTGCCCGCCGCCAATACGGCGGTGAAGGAAGCGCGCGAGGTCTTCGCCGAGCTCGGCATCAAGACCTGACGGAAGCCTCATCGCGCCGCCGGTGGGGCCTCTGCCGGCGCGATGACGCGGGCGGCCGTGTCCGCCGGCCGAACGGCCTTCGGCGCCTTGCGCAGGCAGCGCGCAAGCCAGAGGCCGCCTTGGCTGAATGCAAGGCGGATCGCGGCATTGCGCAGGTCATGCCCCAGGCGCCGGTGGTGCTCGATCCGTTCCGCCGTCACGGCAGGTCGAGCGTGCGCAAGGCCGCGACGGCCGGACGACGGGCTCATGGCTGGCCGTCCCTGCGGGTCCATGTCCGGTCGCGGACGACCTTGCAGATCTGGACCTTGAATGTCCCGAAAAATGTCGCGAAGCCGAGGCGCTTGGCTTCGACATGGTCGGGATGGACCTTCCAGGCCTGCAGCCCCTCCTCGGTTTCGAATTCGACGATCGTCACGCGCTCGCCGTCCTCGGCGACAAAACCCTTGTGCGAGACATAACCGGGAACGGTCCGCGCCAATTCGCTCATGCGCTTCGCCACGGCGCTGTATTCTTCCCGCGCCTCGACGGCGAGGCGGGAGCGAAAGACTGTGACGATCATGAAAGCCAAACCCTGCCGGTGCGGTGGAATCTTCGGATGACCGCGCCGCGATAGGCGGCCGCATCCTCAGCGACACGGGCAGGATGCAAGGCGGCATAAAATCAATCAAATGCATAATGGATATTATGATTATGCTTCTGCTCTATCATCCAGCTTGACCTTCAACTCGTTCGCCAGCAATGCGATCGCAGGATCGAAACGGCCGGGAACTCCATTCCGGATCAACGTCACCGTCGCGGCCAGCTGGAAATCGGACACGTCGAGGGCCCTCAGGCGGGCTCGATGCGGGCTCTGGTCGAATTGCCGATACGGCACCAGCCCCAACCCGCCGCCATGGGCGAGGAGCGACAGTTGGAGGTCCTCCCCGAAGACTTCAGCCGCGATCTGAAGCGGCAGATTGAGGCGATCGAAAGCGCGCTCCAGTGCGGCCCGGCAGCCACAACCGCGCGGATTGAGGAACCAGCCTTCTTCCGCCAGGTCGCGCAGCCGCCAAGGGCTGGCGTCGCGCCGCATCGAAGTCCTGGACGAAGCGGACACGACGACGACACGCTCGGCGCCGAGCGACAGGCGCTGGAGGCTGGCCGGCATCGCATGGGCATCGGTGAGCAGCCCGACAGCGCAATCGATCGCGCCCGCCTTGACGTCCTCGATGAGACCGGCGCTCCAGTTGGAACTCACCTGCATGCGGACACGCGGGAAGGCCCGGCGCAGCGCATCGATCGGAGAGGTCAGGACCATTTCGCCCAATCCATGGGCGACGCCGACCCTGAAGTCCCCCTGAGGACTCGAAACACCCGTCGCGCAGGCTTCCAATTGCGCGACGGCAACGAGCACGTTCCGACAATATTCAAGCACGTGCTGGCCTTGCGCCGTCAGCACCGCCGGCTTCACCGAACGGTCGAACAGCGGAATTCCGCCAAGCGCGGCTTCAAAATTCTGGATGCGCCGCGTCGCCGCCGGCTGCGTCAGGTTGAGCCGGAGGGCGGCTCGATTGACAGAGCCGGTCTCGGCCGCCGCGACGAACGCCCTGATTTCTTGAATGTTCATGAGGCATGATCATACGGCATATGCCTTTATGCAAACAGCACATGATCCTTGCTGCTCCGGAATGGGGCCCCCTCAATCGTCGTCCGGCTCGCGGGACATGATCGAAAAATCCACCTGGCTGAGCTTCAGGTCGTATTTCCGGCCATCCGGCCCGACCGCGTCGTCCACCTCGAAGCGGCCGTTGTCGAATTCGATCTCGCCCCAGCGGGTAAAGCCGGCCTGGCGCAGCACCTCTTCGATCTGGCGCCGCTCTTCCGGCGATGGCGGCCGCTCCGTGCCCTGTCTCGGCGCCGCGGGCGGCTGCGGCGTGGTCTGCGCGACGGCCGCGCCGGCGGCCATTGGCCCTGCGGCGAGAATGGCGGCGGCAAGCACAAGACGCAGCCTTGTCGGCGGCATGGCGGTCTCCTTCCGTGACGGGTTTCGCCCCTATCAACACGGAACTGCGCCGATCGTTTCCTTGGAATGCGCTGAAGCGGCCAGCGGTGGCCTCAATGTCGGATCAACGCTCGATCGTCCGATAGCCGCGGCCGAAATAAGCGAGCGCCGGGCCGCCGCCGCCGACCCGCAGGCCCACCACCGTGCCGATGATGATGGTGTGGGTGGCCACCGGTTTGACCTCCAGGACACGGCAATCGAAAGTGACGAGCGCCGTGTCGAGCGCCGGCGATCCCGTCGCGAGGGGCGTCCATTCGCCGACGCTGAAGCGGGCGGCGCCGGAGAGCCCGCGCCGGCCGGCGAAGGTTTCGGCGAGCACTTCCGCGTCCGCGCCCAGCGCATTGACCGCGAAGACGCCATTCGATTCGATCAGCGCGCCGTTCGCCGACTTGCGGTTGAGGCAGACGAGCAGGGTCGGCGGATCATCGGACACCGAGGCGACCGCGATCGCCGTGAACCCGCTCGTGCCGGCGGGGCCGGCGGTCGTGATGAGATGGACGTGGCCGGCCACCGCCGCCATGCCGTCGCGATAGGACTGCGGCGTGACGCTCGCCTCCGGCACGACCCTTCCGCGGTTCGATCCGCCTTCCATGACCAACATCCTCAATTCCCGCCCGCATATAGGCCTTCGACGGGCTTTGCGCCAATCGGCGCGGACAAGTGTGACATGCGGACCGTTAACCGGGATTTCCCGGCGCTGACCCCGCCGGCCCGCGCCCCCGGGGACGCCCGAACCGCGGCCATGGCGCGCCGCATCTTATCCTTTTGGCGCATGCCGGCCCGGCCAAGGCCCGCCAATTCGCGGGTTCCGCCGCCGCCGCCGGCACCGCCGCCAGGCGTCCACACAGAAAAACGCATGACAGCCATTGTCGCCCGGCAGAGCCCTTGCTACGCATTTCGCATGGCTGGCCTTCCAACCGGACCCGCGCGGCAGTCGCGGAGGAACAGAGGGCGCAGGCACGGCGTACCTTTCGCGCCGAGGGGAATAGAAAAGGGATGGAGTCGGCATGGAAGTTTTCTTCCAGCAGCTGATCAATGGGCTTACGATCGGCTCGATCTACGGCCTGATCGCCATTGGCTACACGATGGTCTTTGGCATTATCGGCATGGTGAACTTCGCCCATGGCGATGTGTTCATGGTGTCCTCGTTCATCGCGCTGATCGCGCTGATGGTGCTCACCACATGGCTCGGCGTCGGGTCGATCCTGCTGGCGCTGCTGATCGTCCTGATCATCGCCATGGTGTTCACCTCGCTGATCAACTGGACCATCGAGAGGGTCGCCTACCGGCCGCTGCGCGGCTCGTTCCGCCTGGCCCCGCTGATCTCGGCGATCGGCATGTCGATCGTGCTGATGAACTTCGTCCAGATCGCCCAGGGCCCGCGCAACAAGGCGGTTGATCCCATTCTCAACACGGTGGTGCCCCTGTTCGGGGCCGGCACCTATACCGTGACCATTTCCTACAAGCAGATCCTGATCATGGTGACGACGGCGGTGCTGCTCACCATCTTCGCCTGGGTGGTCGCCAAGACCCCGCTCGGCCGCGCCCAGAGGGCCTGCGAGCAGGACCGCAAGATGGCCGCCCTGCTCGGCATCGACGTCGACCGGACCATCTCCATCACCTTCGTGATGGGGGCGGCGCTCGCCGCGGTCGCCGGCACGCTGTTTCTCGTCTTCTACGGCGTCGTCAATTTCGCCGACGGCTTCACGCCCGGCGTCAAGGCCTTCACCGCGGCCGTGCTCGGCGGCATCGGCTCGCTGCCCGGAGCGGTGCTCGGCGGCCTGCTCATCGGCCTGATCGAGACCTTCTGGCAGGCCTATTTCTCGGTCGAATACAAGGATGTGGCGGCCTTCTCCATCCTCGCCATCATGCTGATCTTCCTGCCCCAGGGCATTCTCGGCCGGCCCGACGTCGAGAAGGTATGAACGCGTGACGATCGCCCCCCCGCAATCCACCACCGCCGTCGCGACCCCGTCCCGCGATGTCGGCGGTGCGGTCAAGGACGCCCTCTTCGCCGGCCTCGTGGCAACCGGCGTGTTCGGCCCGCTCATCGGCTTCAAGACCGTGCAGGACATGCAGAACCGGCTGGTCCTGGAGACCCGCTGGGGCCTGCTCGCGGCGATCGTCGCCGCGGTCGCGCTCGGCCGCTTCCTGATCTCGCTCCTTGCGCGCCGCCATGTCGACCGGCCGGCAAGGCCCGCCTTCGTGTTGCCCGCCGCCGTTTCCAAGGGCCTGCCGCCGGCCGCGCTCGCCGTCTGCTTCGTCTATCCGTTCCTGATCTACGCGCTCACCGGCGGCTCCGGCGCCCTGAAATGGGTCGACAATTTCGGCGTGCAGATCCTCATCTACATCATGCTCGCCTGGGGCCTGAACATCGTCGTCGGCCTCGCCGGCCTGCTCGACCTCGGCTATGTCGCCTTCTACGCGGTCGGCGCCTATGCCTATGCGCTGCTGGCGACCCAGATCATTCCCGCGACCGTCCCGCAGCTCGGCGTCTGGGCGTTCTGGATCTGCCTGCCCATTGCCGGCATGCTCGCCGCCTTCTGGGGCATTATCCTCGGCTTTCCGGTGCTGCGCCTGCGCGGCGACTATCTCGCCATCGTCACGCTCGCCTTCGGCGAGATCATCCGGATGGTGCTGATCAACTGGAAGGATTTCTCGAACGGCTACGAGGGCATTTCCAGCATCCCGCGGCCGTCCTTCTTCGGCATTCCCTTCAATGCTTCCGACACCGGATTTGCGGCGACCTTCGGCTTCGAGTTCACGCCCATCCACCGCACCCTCTTCCTCTACTATGTCATCCTGTGCCTTGCCCTGCTCACCGCCTGGGTGTCGGCGCGGCTGCGCCGCCTGCCCGTCGGCCGTGCCTGGGAAGCACTCCGCGAGGACGAGATCGCCTGCCGTTCGCTCGGCATCAACACCGTCAACACCAAGCTCACCGCCTTCGCCATCGGCGCCATGTTCGGCGGCTTCGCCGGCTCGTTCTTCGCCGCCCGGCAGGGCTTCATCTCGCCCGAAAGCTTCACCTTCCTGGAATCGGCGACCATTCTCGCCATCGTCGTGCTCGGTGGCATGGGCTCGCTGATCGGCACGGCGGTGGCCGCCATCGTGATGATCGGCGGCACCGAGCTGCTGCGCGAGCTCGACTGGATGAAGGCCATCTTCGGCAACGACTTCGATCCGGTGCAATACCGCATGCTGATCTTCGGCCTCGCCATGGTCGCCATCATGGTCTGGAAGCCCCGCGGCTTCGTCTCGACGCGCATGCCGACCGCCTTCCTGAAGAACCGCCGCGCGATCTCGGGCGATCTCGTCAAGGAAGGACACGGATGAGCGGTCCAGAGACTGTCACGGGCGGCGGTCCGGCCGCCGACGCGCCGCGCGTCATCGACCCGATCCTGGTCGTCGAGCACCTGACCATGCGCTTCGGCGGCCTGACTGCCATCGGCGACCTGTCCTTCGCCGCCCGGCGCGGTGACATCACCGCGGTGATCGGGCCCAACGGCGCCGGCAAGACGACGGTGTTCAACTGCATCACCGGCTTCTACAAGCCGACCGAGGGCAGGATCACGCTGAAGCATCCGGCCGCGGGCGACTTCCTGCTGGAACAGATGCCCGACTTCATGATCTCGCGCACGGCCAAGGTCGCGCGCACCTTCCAGAACATCCGGCTGTTCTCGGGCATGACGGTGCTGGAAAACCTGCTGGTCGCCCAGCACAACCCGCTGATGCGCGCCTCGCTCTTTTCGATCGGCGGCATTCTGGGCCTGCCGACCTATGGCCGCGCGGAAAGGCAGGCGATCGACAAGGCCGCCTACTGGCTGGAGCGCACGGGCCTGACCCCGCGCGCCGACGATCCCGCCGGCGACCTGCCCTATGGCGACCAGCGACGCCTGGAGATCGCCCGCGCCATGTGCACCGATCCGGTGTTGCTCTGCCTCGACGAGCCTGCCGCCGGGCTCAATCCGCGCGAGTCGCTGGAGCTGAACACGCTGCTGCGCTTCATCCGCCAGGAGCACGGCACCTCGCTGCTGCTGATCGAGCACGACATGAGCGTGGTGATGGAGATCTCCGACCATATCGTCGTGCTCGACTACGGCCGGAAGATTTCCGACGGGCCGCCGGCGGCGGTTCGCGAGGATCCCAAGGTGATCGCCGCCTATCTCGGCGTCGACGATCGCGACGTCGACAAGGTCGAGGCGGAGGTCGGCCTATGAGCGCCCTCCTCTCGGTGCGTGGCGTCGAAACCTATTACGGCGCGATCCAGGCCCTGAAGGGCGTCGACATCGATGTCGGCGCCGGCGAGATCGTCACGCTGATCGGCGCCAACGGCGCGGGCAAGTCGACGCTGATGATGACCATCTGCGGCAGCCCGCAGGCCAGGCGTGGCACGGTCGTCTACGACGGCGTCGACATTACCCGCATGCCGACGCATCAGATCATGCGCCGGCGCATCGCCCAGTCGCCCGAAGGCCGGCGCATCTTCGCGCGGATGACCGTCTACGAAAACCTGCAGATGGGCGCCTCGCTGACCGATCCCGCCCATTTTGCCGACGATCTGGACAAGGTCTTCGCCCTGTTCCCGCGGCTCAAGGAGCGGCGCGACCAGCGCGGCGGCACGCTGTCCGGCGGCGAGCAGCAGATGCTGGCGATCGCCCGGGCGCTGATGAGCCAGCCGAAGCTGCTCCTGCTCGACGAGCCTTCGCTCGGCCTCGCGCCCCTGATCGTCGCGGGCATCTTCAACGCCATCCGCGAGCTCAACCGCACGGAAGGCCTCACCGTCTTCCTGGTCGAGCAGAACGCCTATCACGCGCTGAAGCTCGCCCATCGCGGCTACGTCATGGTCAACGGCACCATCACCATGTCAGGCTCCGGCGCCGAGCTCCTGGCGCGCGAGGAAGTGCGTGCGGCCTATCTCGAGGGAGGTCGGCACTGATGCAGGGCATTCTCTACGAGGAACCCTCGATCTGGCTGTTCCTGATGGTCACCGTGCTGATGGGCGGCTGGGCCGCCTGGATGACCGGCTCGGCCTGCGCCGAAACCTGGCGCGGGCTGCCGCAGACCTGGGCCTATCTCGTGCTCCTCGGCTGCGGCGTGCGCTTCATCCATTTCGCCCTGTTCGAAGGCACGCTGCTCTCGCCGCACTACTACCTGGTCGACACCGTCGTGCTGCTGCTGATCGGCACCACCGCCTGGCGGGCCGCCCGGGCGCGCCAGATGACCACGCAATACTGGTGGCTCTACCAACGTACCGGCCCTCTGTCCTGGGCGAAGCGGCCGGAACCTCTGTCTTCCCGTCCGGGAAGTTCCTGATGGCGTCGAGGAATACCAACAAGCGGCTGACAAGGCCCAAGAAAGAGTGTTCGATCGGACCAAGGGCCATGGGCTGCCCGCGATAAGGACACCTGCAAAGCTTCTGCTCTTCTCAAGGGAAGGATGAGAGATGACCAAAAAGTTGCTTGCCGGGCTGACGCTCGGTCTGGGTCTGGCCCTGGCGGTTCCCGCCCAGGCCCAGATCCGTCTCGGTGTGGCCGGGCCGATGACCGGATCCAGCGCCGCCTTCGGCGCGCAGCTGCGCAACGGCGTCGAACAGGCGGTCGAGGACATCAATGCGGCGGGCGGCATCCTCGGCCAGCGCATCGTGCTGTCGGTCGGCGACGATGCCGGCGATCCCAGGCAGGGCGTCAACGTCGCCAACAAGTTCGCCGGTGACGGCGTCCGCTTCGTCGTCGGCCACTTCAACTCGGGCGTCACCCTGCCCGCTTCGGAAGTCTATGCCGAGAACGGCGCGGTCTACATCACCCCGGCCGCCACCAATCCGCGCGTCACCGAGCGCGGCCAATGGAACGCCTTCCGCACCTGCGGACGCGACGACCAGCAGGGTGCCGTCGCCGGCGCCTATCTCGCCCAGCATTATCGCGACAAGAAGATCGCCATCGTCCACGACAAGACGACCTATGGCAAAGGCCTGGCCGACGAGACGCAGAAGGCGCTGCGCGCCGCCGGCCTGCGCGAAGTCATCTACGAAGGCGTCAACACCGGCGAGAAGGACTTCTCGGCGCTCATCTCCAAGCTGAAGGCGGCCGGCGTCGACATCGTCTACTGGGGCGGCCTGCACACCGAGGGCGGCCTGATCGTCCGCCAGATGCGCGACCAGGGCGTCCAGGCGCCGCTCATGTCCGGCGACGGCATTGCCGACAACGAATTCGCCGCCATTGCCGGCCCCGGCGCCGAAGGCACGCTAATGACCTTCCCGCCCGACCCGCGCAACCGCCCGGAAGCCGCCGCCATCGTCGAGCGCTTCCGCACCCAGCGGCGGTTCGACCCGCAGGCCTATACGCTCTACAGCTATGCCGCGGTCCAGATCTTCCAGCAGGCGGCGATCGCCACCAACTCGCTCGACCCGCGCAAGATCGCCGAACACATGCGCTCGGGCGTCGTGTTCAAGACCGTGATCGGCGACATCTCCTACGACAAGAAGGGTGACATCACCCGCGCGGACTACGTCACCTATACCTGGCGGCGGCAGCCGGACGGCAAGATCACCTATGTCGAGAACTGAATGAACCGATGAAATCCGGGGCCCGAAGGGCTCCCCGTCCTGAGGGGGACGAGACCCCGTCCGGAGCGATCCGGGCGGGGTTTTTTCTCGGGCGACTGGCGAGCGGCGAATAGCGAATGGGGGAGGCCCGACGGACTTTGTGCAACTCCCGCAAGGACGGGGCGCCCCTTCCCCTGTTCGCCATTCGCCATCCACGCCTAACCGAAAGCGGCGAGCGCCGGGAAGGTTTCCAGAAGCCAGTAGGCGGCGGTCGCCATGCCGCCGGTCAGGAAGGCGATGCCGGTCGCGACCAGCAGCCCGCCCATGGCCATCTCGATCGCCCGCAGCCGCCTCTTGACTGCCGAGGCGAAGGCGAGGAAGCGGCGGATGGCGAGCGCAGCCAGCACGAAAGGAATGCCGAGCCCCAGCGAATAGACCGCCAGCAGCAGCGCGCCGCGATGGACGGTCATTTCCGAGGCGGCGACGGCGAGGATCGCCGCCAGAACCGGCCCGATGCACGGCGTCCAGCCGAAGGCGAAGGCGAGCCCCATCACATAGGCCCCGAGGGGACCCGCACGCGGCGCGACATCGACCTTGGCCTGGCGGTAGAGCAAGGGGATGCGGAACAGCCCGAGGAAATGCAGGCCCATGATGATGATGGCGATGCCGGCAATGGTGGCGAAGGTGCCGGAATGCACCCTGAGCACCTGGCCGAGCACCGAAGCCGAGGCGCCGAGCAGCACGAAGACGGTGGTGAAGCCGGCGACGAAAACCAGCGCGAGCGAAACGGCACGCTTCACCAGCGCCTTGCCGGCGTCGACCTCGGCAAGGTCGTCGAGCGTGGCGCCGGTCAGATAGACGAGATAAGGCGGCACCAGCGGCAGGACGCAAGGCGACAGGAAGCTGACGAGGCCCGCAAGCAGGGCCGCGGTAAGGGTCACATCGGGCATCAAGGGTCCGCCGAGCGCCAGGAAACCGTCGCCACGGAAGACTTCCGTGGCGGGCGCCCTCTCGTCTATCGCCCCGCGCGCCCGATCGGAAGCATTGACTTCGGCCGCTCGCACAGGCGTGATCGGCCGTGAACATGCCGGACCGGGGCGAAACCGCCGCGGCAAGCGCCGCAACCGGCGGTGCCTGCCGGACCCGTGCGCCCGCCCCCGAACCCGCCGGCTGAGCCATGAGCGATCCGATCACCGTCACCTACCTGTTCGACCCGCTCTGCGGCTGGTGCTACGGCGCCTCGCCCGTCATCCGCCAGTTGGCCCGCGCGCCCGGCATTGCGGTCGTGCCCGCGCCGACCGGCCTGTTCTCCGGCGCCGGAGCGCGGCCAATGGATGCGGACTTTGCCGCCTATGCCTGGTCGAACGACCAGCGCATCGCCCAGCTCACCGGCCAGCCTTTCAGCGAGGCCTACCGCCTGAAGGTGCTGAACGCGCCGGGGCAGCGGTTCGATTCGACGGCCGCCACGGCCGGCCTTGCCGCCGTACATCTCAGCCGGCCGGAGGCTGAGCTCGACGCCCTCGCCGCGCTGCAGTCGGCGCGTTACGACGGCGGGCGCGACATCGTCTCGGCGGCCGGCGTCGCCACCATCCTGCGCGAGGCCGGCCTTGCCGAGGCGGCGGACCGGCTCGCCGCGGCAGCCCCCGCGCTCGTCGACGCGGTGCGGCAGCGCACCGGCGCGGCGCAGCGGATGATGGCGGCTTTCGGCGCCCGCGGCGTACCGGCCCTGGTCGCCGGCACCGGCGGCAACCAGCGCCTGCTCGGCTCCAATGCGCTGTTCGGCGATGCCCGGGCGCTGATCGCCGCGATCGGCGCAAGCTGATCGAAGCGGACAAGAAACCGTTCACCATCGCCGGCATTCGCCGGCCGGCCTTAACGCCTGTGGCCGACCGGGCGTCTAGAATGGCGGGTCACATGTGGGAGCGTGTCGCCATGATCCCGGTCATCAACGGATTTGTCTGCGTCACCAGCGAGGATGCAAGCTTTGCCCGGCGCGGGCTCGATCCGCAGAATCCGACCAACGACCCCGCCATTGCCGACCGGCTGGCGGTGAGCGTCGGGCGTGCCGTCATGCCCGAAGCAGCCTTCGATGCGCTCGTCGCTCATCCGGAGGCCGTCGCCGAGGCGGCCGCCCCGCAATTCGGCCCGAAGCCCGCCGCCGGCCCCGGCCGGATCGTCGATCTGTCGGCCTAGCATCCAGGCAGAGATGATCCATCCCGCCGCGGCCTCCAGCTTACGGATGCACGGCACTTTGCGCGGAGCCCGACGCCCGACGTCCCGCGCGGCGGTTCAGCCGAAACGCTCGATGCGATAGGGCTTGAGATCGATGCGCGGCGCCTCGCCGGCCATTGCCGCCAGCAGCGCCTTGGCGGTCGCCGGCCCCAGCGTGAAGCCCCAATGGCCGTGGCCGAAGGCGAACCACAGGCCTTCGTGGCGCGGAGCCGCTCCGATCACCGGCCGCGAATCCGGCGTCGCCGGCCGGCGGCCCATCCAGGGCTCGGCCTCCACCGGCTCGCCGAGATCGAACAGGTCGCCCGCCGCGCGCAGCGCCCGCTCGAGCTGTACCGGGGTCTTCGGCGCGTCGGGCATGGCGATCTCGATGCCGGTGGTCAGGCGAATGCCCTGCTCCATCGGGCACAGGCAATAGCCGACATCCTCGTCGCAGACCTGGCGTGTGAGGAAGGCATTGCCCTTCGGCTGGTAGTGCCGGTGATAGCCGCGCTTGGCAGTGAGCGGCACCGAATAGCCGAATTTTGCAATGAGATCGGCGGACCATATGCCCAGCGCCACCACCACCTGGCGGGCCAGGATGCGTCCGTCGGCGGTCTCGACCGCAAAGCCTTCCGGCACCTTGGCAAGCGTCATGGCGTCGCCCTTGGCGAAACGGCCGCCGGCCGCGACGAAGGCCTCGGCATAGGCCTTGGTCACGCCGCCCGGGCTCGACACGGTGTCGGCATCCTGCTGCCAGATCGCGCCAGCGAAATTGCCCTTCAGGTGCGGCTCCAGCTCCAGCGTCTCGCCCTTGCTGAGCGTCACGCTGCGCAGGCCGTATTCGCGGGCGAGCCGCTGGCGCCGCGCCTGGCCGTCCAGGCTCTGCTGGGTGCGATAGAGCTCCAGCCAGCCGTCCTGGCGGAAATAGCGCTCGGCACCGGCCAGCTTGGCAAACTCCCGGTGGCTCGCCACCGCCTCGGCGAAGAAGGGCCGCATGACCCGCGCGGTCTCCTCCAGCTTGTCGGGAGCCGACCAGCGCCAGTAGTCGAACATCCAGCCGGCGACGCGCGGCAGGGCGCTCGGATGATAGTGCGAGGCCGCCTGGCGGTTCAGGGCATGCTTGAACAGGCTCGGCAGGTCGCGCGGCATGGCGACCGGATAGAGATTGCCGCCATCGACCACGCCCGCATTGCCGTAGCTCGTTTCCTCGCCGGCCCCACGCCGGTCGACCAGCACGGTGGACAGGCCGCGGCGACGCGCCTCGAGCGCCGCCGACGCGCCGACCATGCCGGCGCCGAGAACCAGAACATCGTGGATTTCAGTCATGGGTGGCCCGTCATTGCAATGCGGCGCCACACTGCCGGTTCGCCTTGCATCAGACAAGCGCAGGCCTGCTTCTCATTGCCCGCGCACCTTGAGGCATGGTACCGGCGGGGCGACTTGGGAGAGCCCGACCATGAAACCGATCCTGATCGCCCCTTCGATCCTTGCCGCCGACTTCGCCAGGCTCGGCGAGGAAGTGCGCGCGGTCGACGCCGCCGGGGCCGACTGGCTCCATCTCGACGTGATGGACGGCCATTTCGTGCCGAACATCTCCTTCGGTCCCGATGTGATCAAGGCGATGCGTCCGCACAGCGCCAAGGTGTTCGACGTGCACCTGATGATCCAGCCGGCCGATCCGTACCTGGAAGCCTTCGCCAAGGCCGGGTCCGACATCATCACCGTCCATGCCGAAGCCGGCCCGCACCTGCATCGTTCGCTTCAGACCATCCGCGCGCTGGGCAAGAAGGCTGGCGTGTCGCTCAATCCGGCAACCCCGGCCAACGTCGTCGAGCATGTCCTCGACCTCACCGACCTGATCCTGGTCATGACGGTCAATCCGGGCTTCGGCGGCCAGGCCTTCATCGCTTCGCAGGTGGCGAAGGTCGCGCAGCTCCGCCAGATGATCGCCGGGCGCGACATTCTCATCGAGATCGACGGCGGCATCACGCCCGAGACCGCCCCCTCGGTCGCCGCCGCCGGCGCCGACGTGCTGGTCGCCGGCTCCGCCGTCTTCAAGGGCGGTGCCACCGGCTATGCGGCGCGGATCGCAGCGATCCGGGCTGCAGCCGAACACGCCCGCGGCACGATGGTGTGACCCCCGTCCCTTTAGACCCCGTCAACGGCTGGCGGCTAGACTGCCGGCATGGTCACGAAAGCGGCTCTGACGATCGAACGCAACGGCGACGCAGCAGGCAGCGAGGCACCGGCGCCCCGGCCGAAACGGCCACGCGCACCGCGCAGGACCGCAGCGCCGGCGGCCAAGCCGGCCAAGGCGGTCCAGCAGAAACCGGCGCCGCGGCGCAGCGACGGGCCCTGGATGCGCGCCTTCACCGCGGGCTTCTGGGTGGCGCTCGTCGCCCTCGGCGCGGCGGCCGCCCTGTCGATCCGCGCCGGCCATGCTCCGTCCTGGCGCAGCCTTTCGGTCGTCTGCCTGCAGGCTCTGCCGCTCTGGCCGGGCATGATGCTGTTCTGGCGGTTGCTGGAGAGCCTGAGACGCCGCTTCGCCGCCACGCCGCTGGCGCTCTGGCTCGGGGTTGCGCTGATCGGCGCCGCGCTGACCATGCTGATCGCGCCCGGCATTGTCTTTGCCATCCATTCCCGTTCGCTGGTCATGGCCGAGGATCTCGACGGCGACCTGACGCTCTGGCAGCACGTGCTGGGCCTGACGCATGCCTTCTCGCTTTATGTCACCACGGCATTCCGCCTCTGGTGGCCCTGGGGCGCGCTGATACCGGTCATGGTCGCGGCCCTGTTCTGGCGGACGCAGCGCCGGATCTAGCCCGCCCGTGCCCGGTTTGCGCGATCGGATGCAACCGGCACAAAAAACGCGATCGCCGCGGTTTCGTTGCAGTTCGCGCCCCGGCCTGCTAAGCCCCGGCCATCCCCTCTCCGCGCAAGGCTGCCCGCGATGATCCCGCGCTATTCCCGTCCCGAGATGACCGCCATCTGGGATCCGCAGACCAAGTTCCGCATCTGGTTCGAGATCGAGGCCCATGCCTGCGACGCGCTCGCCGAGATCGGCGTCATCCCCAAGGAGGCCGCCGCCAATATCTGGGCGCGCGCCAAGGACGTGACCTTCGACGTTGAGCGCATCGACGCCATCGAGCGCGAGGTCAAGCACGACGTCATCGCCTTCCTCACCCATCTCGGCGAATTCATCGGGCCGGATTCGCGCTTCGTGCACCAGGGCATGACCTCGTCCGATGTGCTCGACACCTGCCTCAACGTCCAGCTCGTGCGCGCGGCGGATCTGCTTATCGCCGATACGAAGGCGCTGCTCGCGGCGCTGAAGCGGCGCGCCTTCGAGCACAAGCTGACCCCCACCATCGGCCGCTCGCACGGCATCCATGCCGAGCCGACCACGTTCGGCCTGAAGCTGGCGCAGGCCTATGCCGAATTCGACCGCGCGCTGCAGCGCCTGGAAGCGGCGCGCGAAGAAGTGCGCACCTGCGCGATTTCCGGCGCCGTCGGCACTTTCGCCCAGATCGATCCGCGCGTCGAAGAGCATGTCGCGCGCGCCATGGGCCTGAAGGTCGAGCCAATCTCCACGCAGGTCATTCCGCGCGATCGGCACGCCATGTTCTTCGCCACCCTCGGCGTCGTCGCCTCCTCGGTCGAGCGGCTCGCCACCGAGATCCGCCACCTGCAGCGCTCGGAGGTGCTGGAGGCCGAGGAGTTCTTCTCGGAAGGTCAGAAGGGCTCGTCGGCCATGCCGCACAAGCGCAACCCGGTGCTGACCGAGAACCTCACCGGCCTTGCCCGCCTGGTGCGCGGCATGGCCCTGCCGGCCATGGAGAATGTCGCACTCTGGCACGAACGCGACATTTCCCACTCCTCGGTCGAGCGCATGATCGGCCCGGACGCCACCGTCACCCTCGACTTCGCGCTGGTGCGCCTCACCGGCGTCATCGACAAGCTGATGGTCTATCCCGCCAACATGCAGAAGAACCTCGACCGGCTGGGCGGTCTCGTCCACTCCCAGCGGGTGCTGCTGGCGCTGACCCAGAAGGGCGTGTCGCGCGAGGATGCCTACCGGCTGGTCCAGCGCAACGCCATGCCGGTCTGGCGCGGCGAAGGCGAGTTCCTGACGCTGCTCAAAGCCGATGCCGACGTCCGCAAGGCGCTGAGCGAGGCCGAGCTCGAGGAGAAGTTCGATCTCGGCTACCACCTGAAGCATGTCGACACGATCTTCGCCCGCGTGTTCGGGGCGAGCTGACGCCATGCGCACCGCAGACGCCGATATCCTGATCGTTCCCGGCTACACCAATTCCGGCGAGGATCACTGGCAGTCGCGCTGGGAAGCCAAGCTTCCCACCGCCCGCCGGGTCGATCTCGGCGACTGGCACAAGCCCGACAAGCGGCTCTGGGTCGACAAGCTGGCGACCGCAGTCGCCTCCTGCACGCGCCCGGTGGTGCTGGTCGCCCATTCGCTCGGCGTCATCACCGTCGCCCATGCCGCACCGATCTTTCCGCGCGGCGTCGTCCGCGGCGGCTTCCTGGTGAGCATGCCCGACATCGAGGAGGGCACCGACATTCCGGCCATCGATCGCGCCTTCGCGCCGATCCCGCGCGAGCCGCTGCCCTTCCCCTCGGTGCTGATCGCGAGCCGCAACGACCCGCACTGCTCGTTCGAGCGCGCCGAGGATTTCGGTTATGCCTGGGGCTCGGCGATCTCCGATGCCGGCGAGGCCGGCCACATCAATACCGATTCCGGCCACGGCCCCTGGCCGGAGGGGCTGATGCGCTTCGCCGGCTTCATGAAGACGCTGGGCTAGGTCTGGCAGGCCGCGCCGGCACGCGCGGCCGCCTCGTCACGCGCGTCAGCCGCGCACCACCTTGAGCGCCGCTTGCGCGCCGCTGCGCACGATGAGCGCGTCGTTCACCAGCGAGATGAAGCCCCAGCCCTGGCTCGCGAGTTCCTTGGCCCGTTCCGGGCTCGGCGCGTAGCAGCCGGTCAGCTTGCCCGCGCGCTTGGCGGCCTTCATCACCGTCTCGAAGGCCTCGGCCACCACCTGGTTGTTCGGGTCGAGCTTGGCGCCGTTGAGCAGCGTGATCGAGAGATCCGACGGGCCGGCGAAGACGCCGTCGATGCCGGGCACGGCGAGGATTTCGTCGACCGCCGCGAGCGCGGCGCGGGTCTCGATCATGGCGAGCGTCACCGTCATCGTATTGGCCTTCTGCAGGTAGTCCTGCGGGCCGAGGCCGGTGAGCTGCTGGAAGCGGTTGCCGCCCCAGGAACGGTCGCCGAGCGGCGGATATTTGGTCGCCGAGGCGAGGCGCTTCGCGTCCGCGGCCGAGTTGATCATCGGCGCGATGATGATCTCCGCACCGACATCGAGCAGGCGCGCCGCGCCGCCGAAATCCTCGAGCGCGACGCGTACGCCGGCCGGCTTGCCGGCATGATTGACCGCGCTGATGCCGCGGATCGCGCTCATCAGGTCGATCGAAGAATGCTGCATGTCGAAGGTGACGGCGTCGAAGCCCTCGCGGGCGATGGCGTCGGCAACCAACGGCTCCGGCATGCCGAGCCAGGCGGTGAACAGGCTGTCGCCGGCGCGCAGCCGTTCGGCGAGCGTATAAGGCTTCGGCGTCTGATGCATGAGGTCCTCCCGGGCGGCCGCCGGCCTGCCGGCGCCTTTGTCGTCTCCTGCGATAGGTGACCGGGATCGCCCTTTCCCGTCAACGCCGCGATGGCGCGCAGCTGCGATGCCGCCGCTTGCCGCCCGGCCGGTGACGCGACGGGAGCGCGTGGCCGGCCGCTGGCGAAAAGTTAACGCCTTTCGACCAAGATCCGGCCAATTGTCGCTTGTGAAGGTTCGTCATGCGTATCACCTTCGAGCCGAGCTCCTTCGACCCCTTCGCCGGCATGCGCCATCAGGTCAAACCCAGTGCCGACCTCGCCACCCGCGTGCCGACCATCCTGGTGTTCGATTCAGGCCTGGGCGGCCTGACCGTGCAGCGCGAGATCGCGCGGCTGAGACCAGACGCCCGCTTCGTCTATTGTGCCGACGATGCAGCCTTCCCCTATGGCCGGCGCGACGAGACGGAGGTGATCGCCCGCGTGCTCGCGGTCATGGAGCGGCTGGTCGCCGCGCACCGGCCGGACTGCGTGGTGATTGCCTGCAACACGGCCTCGACCCTGGTCATGCCGCATCTGCGCCGGCACTTCGCCCTGCCCTTCGTCGGCACGGTGCCGGCGATCAAGCCGGCCTGCGAGCAATCCGTCTCGCGCATGGTCAGCGTGCTCGCCACGCCCGGCACGGTGGCCCGCGACTACACCCATGCGCTCATCGCCGAATTCGGCCAGGGCTGCGACGTCAATCTCGTCGGCTCGGTGCATCTTGCAAGCCTCGCCGAAGCGGTGATGCGCGGCGAACCAGCGGACGAGGCGGCGATCTCGGCCGAGATCGCCGCCTGCTTCGTCGAGAACCGCAGCCGGCGCACCGACACGATCGTGCTCGCCTGCACGCACTACCCGCTGCTGATGGCGACGTTCCGGCAGCTGGCCCCCTTCCCGGTGACCTGGATCGATCCCGCTCCGGCCATTGCCCGCCGGGTTGTGCAGATTCTCGGACCGGCGCGGCCCACGGCCGAGGTGCCGGCAAGCCTGGCGCTGCTCACCGGCGGCAAGGCACGGGCGGCACTGGCGCCGGTCTTTTCCAGCTATGGTTTTGCCGAAACCGGCGTGGAGCCGCTGCCGCTTCATTGACATGAGCGGCGCGCCTCTGTAAGGACGCCGCTTCTCGACGGATCGTCGTCAGGCGACCCGTGGGGATTGTGCGCACCCGCGATCGGGCTTTCGGGTCCGGTCTGTCGTGTTTCCGGTGATCCGGGGACAAGAGGAGGGCGCGTCTCCTATCGACCAACAACGACAAGGGACACGCGATGTCGAAGCGTCATGCAGCCAAATACAAAATCGACCGCCGGATGGGGCAGAACATCTGGGGTCGTCCGAAGAGCCCGGTCAACCGCCGCGAATATGGCCCCGGCCAGCACGGCCAGCGCCGCAAGGGCAAGCTCTCGGACTTCGGCACCCAGCTGAAGGCCAAGCAGAAGCTGAAGGGCTATTACGGCAACATTTCCGAGAAGCAGTTCCACGCGATCTACACCGAGGCCGTCCGCGTGAAAGGCGATACCGGTGAGAACCTGATCGGCCTCTTGGAGCGCCGCCTCGACGCCGTCGTCTATCGCGCCAAGTTCGTCCCGACCGTGTTCGCGGCCCGCCAGTTCGTGAACCACGGCCACATCAAGGTCAACGGCCGCCGCGTCAACATCCCGTCCTACCGGGTGCGTGTCGGCGACGTGATCGAGGTCAAGGAAGCTTCGCGCCAGCTCGTCCTGGTGCTGGAAGCCTCGCAGTCCGGCGAGCGCGACGTGCCCGACTACATCGATGCCGACCACAGCAAGATGACCGCCAAGCTGGCGCGCATCCCGACCCTGTCGGAAGTGCCCTATGCGGTCCAGATGGAACCCTCGCTGGTCGTCGAATTCTATTCGCGCTGACCGGCGTTCCATCCCCTGCCATCAAAGGCCGCCTTCGGGCGGCCTTTTTCGTTCGCGGCCCGACATCGAGCGACGGCCCGCTCCGAACCCTCACGGGCTCTCGCGGTCGATCGGCCAGTGCTTGAAGACGTCCGTAGCCTCGCAGCGCGCCGCATGGGCGGCGAGCGCCGGAAAGGCATGGACAGGCACCGCGTCCGGAATGGTGAAACGGATGAAGCCCCAGGCGACGGCGGCGCCGATGCTGCCATGGGTCCAGGGCTCCGGACCGTTCGCCCAGCGCTCCGCAGCCGCCGTGTCGAGCGCCCCGAGCGCCTCGAAAAGCTGCTCGCGCACACGATCGAGCCAGGGCTGGTAGTGGAAGGCTTCCGGGCGCTTGCGCTCGTATTCGATGCTGATGGCCTTCTCGCAGGTGACGATGGCCAAGCCTGTGGCGCGCAGATCCGCCACCCGCGCCGCGGCGGCCTGCGGCCGCAGCGAGCGGCCGGCAATGTCCTCGAAATGCGTGATGATCAGCTGCGATTCCATCAGCACCGTGCCGTCGTCGGCCACCAGCGACGGAGCCTTGACGAGCGGATTGATGGCCCGGAACCGGTCCATGTGCCGGAACACCGAAACCGATTGGTGTTCGAACGCAATGCCGAGAACGGTGGCCGCGATCGCCGCGCGGCGCACATAGGGACTGTCGAGCATGCCGACCAGCAACATGAAAACCTCCTGTCAGGAGGCCGAAGGTTGGGCTGGAACGGCGGGCCATGCAAATGGAGTGATCTGATCGGTCGATCACGCCAAGTGATGGATCGAGCCTGATGGATCGAGCCTGATGGATCGAGCCTGATGGATCGAGCCTGATGGATCGAGCCGGACGGATCGGTGCCGGATGGCTGCGGCCGGCGGCGCTCGGGCCTACCAGGAGCGGCGCGGGCCGTCGTCAATGTGGATGAGGCCGTTGCGATAGCGCTTGACGCCGCCAAGATCAGGGCGCGCGCGCAGGAAGGCGATGACCGCCGCGCCATTGCCGCTGACGCGGAAATCCGCCGCCCGGCAATCCCGGTGGTAGGAGCCGCGCCAGTCGTTGGTGCGCACGAAACGGCCGTTGCCGCGATGGGTCGAGCGCACCAGGATCGGCCCGAAACGCATGGCGACGTCGTTCAGCGCGCGCCGCACCGGCACCGGCAGGCAGGCGAGCGGCACGCCCGGGTCGGGCATGACCCGTTCACCGGCCATGCCGGTATTGCGCTCGACGCCCGGCGTCCCCGGCAGGAAGCGCGGCCAGTCCTGCGGTCCGCCTTGCGGCGGCAGGGCGGCGAGCACCGGCCCGCGCGCCGGCGTCGGGGTCGAGATGACCGCCGGCGGAACGGGGTTGTTCAAGGCACCGGCCGGCGATGCCGGAATGACCATGGTGGTCGCGCTGCCATGGGAGGCGAGCACCGGCGCGGGGCCTGCCGGAACGGTCGCGGCATGGCTGGAGACGGCGGTCGGATTGGGCATCGGCACCGGCGCGGCAGCGGGC
>NZ_JAPSET010000027.1:0-87598 GCF_026847585.1 Phreatobacter sp. AB_2022a | reverse complement strand
CCAGGGTGCTGCCCTGTTCGAGGAGACGCCGGGCAACCAGGCCGGCACGCTCATGCGCGGCACGGTCATCTGGCGCACCCAGACGGTCAGCGTCGGCCGTGGCCAGCCGCCCGATCTCGTGCTGGTCGGCGAGGTCACCATCCCCGAGCGGCGGATGACGGTGACCCTGACGATCCGGCGCAATCTCGACGAGACGCTGCCGGCGACCCATACGATCGAGGTCGTGTTCGGCCTGCCGCGCGAGTTCGAGTTCCGCGGCGTCTCCGAGGTGCCGGGCATCCTGATGAAGGCGTCCGAGCAGGCTAGGGGCCAGCCGCTGATCGGCCAGGCGGTGCGGGTGACCAACGGCTTCTTCTTCGTCGGCCTCTCGGCGGCACTCGACTCGGACAAGGCGAGCAATATCGAGGCGCTGCGCAGCCGCGCCTTCATCGACATTCCCATGCGCTACGACAATGGCCGCCGCGCCATCCTCACCATCGAGAAGGGCGTCTCCGGCGAGCGCGCCTTCGCCGAGGCCCTGTCGGCCTGGGGGCAGTGACGCAAGGGACCGGCCGGTCGGCCGCCGGCGGTCGCCGCTGCGGACGGCATGGCAACCGGCTTCGCGGCATCGCCTGATGCCAGGTCGTCGCGGCGTCCCCGACAGGCCGATGCCGAGATGCGCGACCGCCCGGCACTGTTCCGGACATGAAAAAGGGGAGGCCGGCGGGCCTCCCCTTTGCGGTTCAAGCGGGTTGAACCGGTTCAGTGTGCGGCGATCTGCGACGGCCCGGCTTCCAGCGCGCGCATCGACTTGACCACCGCTTCCTGCACCTTCTCGAAGGCGCGCACCTCGATCTGGCGCACGCGCTCGCGCGACACGCCGAAGCGTTCGGCCAGCTCCTCGAGCGTGATCGGGTCGTCCTTCAGCCGGCGCTCCTCGAAGATGATGCGCTCGCGCTCGTTGAGCACGCCCAGCGCCTTCATCAGGGCGGCGCGACGGTTGTCGCTTTCCTCGGTCTCGGCCAGGACATTCTCCTGGCTGTCGCTGTCGTCAGCGAGCCAGTCCTGCCATTCGCCGTCGCCGTCCTCGCGGAGGGGCGCGTTGAGCGAGGCGTCACCGCCGAGCCGGCGGTTCATCTCGACGACGTCCTGCTCCTCGACGCCCAGCTTGGTGGCGATGGTCTTGACCTGGTCGGGACGCAGATCACCGTCCTCGAGCGCCGAGATCGAGCTCTTCGCCTTGCGCAGGTTGAAGAACAGCTTCTTCTGGTTGGCCGTGGTGCCCATCTTCACGAGCGACCAGGACCTGAGGATATATTCTTGAATCGAGGCCTTGATCCACCACATGGCATAGGTGGCGAGGCGGAAGCCCTTGTCGGGCTCGAACCGCTTCACCGCCTGCATGAGGCCGACATTGCCTTCGGACACGACCTCGCCGATCGGCAGGCCGTAGCCGCGATAGCCCATGGCGATCTTGGCGACCAGCCTGAGGTGGGACGTGACAAGCTTATGCGCCGCCTTGGTGTCGCCGTGTTCGCGCCAGCTCTTGGCGAGCATATATTCCTCTTGCGGCTGCAGCATCGGGAACTTGCGGATCTCGTCGAGATAGCGCGACAGACCCGCTTCCGCGGAGAGGATGGGAAGAGAAGCAACAGAAGCCATAGAGGTCTCCTTTCCGGCCCCCGGACCATCCGGCGAGCCCGGGCCGCCTGTCCCAAGGCCCAGACAACCCGTCATGTGCAGCTGCGAAGTGCCAGCCACACGCCTACATATATGTACCCAATAAAATGGCGGAAGGGTGACTTTGTTCCCTTTTTGACCACCGTCGCGGGCACAGCCATCTTGCAAAATTGCAAGAAAGCCTTGGTGATGGAAGGCAGCATACGCTGCGCTTGCGAAATAGCGAGGCCACCGCCGCACACGTTCACGTTACCGATCTGTCACATCGGCGCGGACGGCGTTTTTAAGGCGTTTTCAGGCCTCGGATCGGTCCCGGAGCGCGGCAATCAGCCGCGCCATGTCGGCCGGCGGCGGGCTTTCGAAGCGCAGGGTTTCCCCCGACACGGGGTGCTCGAAGCCGAGCAGGCGGGCATGCAGCGCCTGGCGGCCGAGCGCCTCCAGCGCCAGCCGGGCAGCCTCGGGCAGCTTCGCGGTCTTGGTCCGGAAGCCCTTGGCATAGGTCTCGTCGCCGAGCAGTGGATGGCCGCGATGGGCCATGTGCACGCGGATCTGGTGGGTGCGCCCGGTCTCCAGCTGGCAGGCGACCTGGGCCACGAGGCCGTCGAGAAAGCTGTCCTCGATGCCGACATGGGTGATCGCCTCGCGGCCGCCGGCGCGCACCGCGATGCGCTCGCGGTTGCGCGGGTCGCGGTCGAGCGGCGCGTCGATGGTGAACTCATCGGGTTTCGGCCGGCCCCAGACGAGGGCGACATAGGCGCGCTCCAGTGGGCCGCTGCGGCCGTGGTCGGCGAACTGCCGGCTGAGCCCGGCATGGGCCTGGTCGGTCTTGGCCACCACCATCAGGCCGGTCGTGTCCTTGTCCAGCCGGTGCACGATGCCGGGCCGGCGGATGCCGCCGATGCCGGACAGGCTCGTCCCGCAATGGGCGATCAGGGCATTGACCAGCGTGCCGGTCCAGTGGCCTGCGGCCGGATGCACGACGAGGCCCGCCGGCTTGTCGATGACGATCAGCGCGTCGTCCTCGTAGACGACGTCGAGCGGGATCGCCTCGGCCGCCGGCGTCGGATCCTCGGGTTCGGGCACGACCAGGGCGATGCGGTCGCCGCCATGGACCTTCTGGCCGGCATCCGTGGTGGTCCGGCCGCCGACCGTGACCTGCCCGGCCTCGATCAGCGCCTTCAGGCGCGACCGGCTGAGCGCCGGGACATGGCGCGCCAGCAGCCGGTCGAGCCGCTCGCGCGCCTCGTCCGCCGCCACCACGAATTCCTGCCGCTCGCCTGCCACCTGCCGAACCCCGCTCACGATCGCCCGGGCCCCCCGGGCACCGCCATCCGCCGCCGTTTGATAGCAGCTCGCGCGCGAATGTCAGTCTCCGCGGGGCCGACAGCCTGTTGTTTCCAGTGTCGTTTTTGTTTCTTTCGTGCAGCTCGATGGCCTATATCGGGCCGGACCACACGAAAGAAACACGCCGCGCGATGAACAACACGTCTACCGATCCCGATGTCAACGATCCGGCGAGCGAAGCCGTCGTCGCCAAGATCCGGCGCATCTCGATCGTTTCGTCCCTGATCATGATCGCCGGTGTCGGCACGGTGCTCGCCGTCATCGCCTACCGGCTGCTCGGCGGCCAGGGGCCCTCGGGCCCGGCAAGGCTCGGCGCCATCGACGCGCAGGGCGGCAAGGTCGTCTCGGCGGTCGCCGCCGACGGCCAGCTCACCGTCACCTACGACCAGGCCGGCGTGCCGGTCATCGTCATCTACGACCTGAGGTCGCTGAAGGAAGTGCACCGCATCACCGTCGGCGGGCCGCAGGTGCCGCGGTCCTGACGGGCCTGCCATTTTCGCGCGAATAAGTCGCGCCACCGTCCTTGACCGGGCGCCCGGTTTCCGCCTATGAAGCGCGCTCCGCAGTTGCTGCGGACCGCGCTCCCTTCGTCTAGCGGTCTAGGACGTCGCCCTCTCACGGCGAAAACAGGGGTTCGAGTCCCCTAGGGAGCGCCATTTCTCGCAAGGCCGCGCGCCGCATTTTTCCACGATCATAATCGCGCCGCCGCCTTCCTGTGCAGCTTTCTATCGTCGAACCTGGCAGAAGCCTTGGACGCTGCTCCGCGAGCCGCAGGGCATGAGCCGCTTGCACAAGCGTCCTTGCCGCACCGGCCGCTGCCGGCCGCATGCCCTCGGGGCAGAGGCCACAGTCGATAGGGAGCGGATCCTGCTCGGCAGCAGATCCAGAAGCCAGAGCGGCCGAAAATCTCACCGGCCGGGCGCGCCCGATCCCGCCACGCGTTTCGCCGCCATGGCGCCGAGCCGCTCGGCGAGCCGGGCGCGGTTGAGCGCCAGGGCCTCAGGCGTCGGCTGCCAGTCGCCGTGCCAGGGCTCGGGGATGCCAGCGAGCAGGCTCGTCGGATCCGTGAAGGTCGGGACGTAGCCGCGCGCCTGCATTTCCCGGACGAGATCGGCCTGGCGCGCGGCAAGATAGCCGAGCCGGGCGTAGAAGAAGCGGACATGGCCGGCACCGAGCGTATAGGCCGCCGGGTTGCGCCGGTCGTCGGGCGTTTCGCCGCGCGCGATGGCCGCGCGCACCAGCGCGAAGATGCGCGGCAGCTCGCGGTATTCGGCAACGAGATGCGCGCCCGCCAGCTCGGCCGGGGGCACGCAATTGATCCGGGTCATCCCTGCCTCACGCGCATCATCGGGACCCTTGCGCTAGCCATTCCCGGGCGTCGGCGCAACCGGCGCGGCGCATCTTCGGCGCGGCCGGCGTGATGCCGTCACCTTGACTTGGACCCGCCACCTGCTAGGGGAGGTGCGGCTTTCGCGCCGGGCTTGCGCCGCGCGTTTCGGCTGCGCGCCGTGCCGCTTCTTTTCTCCCAGCCTGTTTCCTTGACGCCGTTCGGATTTCCGGACGCGGTCCGCGGCGTCCATTCGGACATCCGAACGCTCCTCGCGCCCTTTCCGGGGATTTCCCGAAGAAATTCAAGGCGCTGCCCGAAGGCGCAATTTCGCCGTTCTTTCTGCTGCGCCCCCGTCATCGCTGTGTAACGGTTCGGCTTCCGGCGCCCGCAAGGGTTGCCGGCAACGAACAAGCCGCCGCCGCCGGGTCCGCCCGGACAAGGAGCCGGCGGTGATGTGGGGCCGGCAAACGCCGCATTCGCCCGGGTCGACCGGCGAATGGTGAAGGGGGAGGGCCATTCGAAGCGGCAAGGCGAGCCTGGCCGACCGGGCGCAACGATGCGCCGTCGCCAGCCGGGTACAGAGATCCCGGTCTCGCCGCCAAGGCCGCGCGGCAATGCAGGTGGCCGCAGCCGCCCTCGACGCTGGATGCGTGACCCGTCGCCGCGGCTTGCCGCGGCCGGCCCGCCCGTTCCCGCACGAGGCGCGCGACCGCGGTCCGAACAAGGAAGCAGCGCAAGTCCCATGAGTTCATTCGCAATCGCCGGCGTTCAGATGCCCGTCTCCAGCCACGACGACAACATCCAGACGATGGAGCGCTATGCGGCGCATGTGCGCGGCCGGTTTCCGTGGGTGAACATGCTCCTGTTCTCCGAGCTCGCCGCCTTCGGCCCCGATCCGGCCAAGGCCGTGCCGATGCCGGGCGCGGTCGAGGAGCGGCTCGCCGGCATTGCGCGCCGCTTCGGCCTCTGGCTCGTGCCCGGCTCGCTGTTCGAAGCGCGGGCCAAGGCGATCTTCAACACCGCGCCGGTGATCGCCCCGGACGGCACGGTGGTTGCGCGCTATTCCAAGCTGTTTCCGTTCCGGCCCTACGAGCAGGGCATCGCCGCGGGCACCGAGTTCGTCGTGTTCGACGTGCCGGAAGCCGGCCGGTTCGGCGTCTCGATCTGCTACGACATGTGGTTTCCGGAGACGACCCGGCAGATGGCGGCGCTCGGCGCCGAGGTCATCCTCCACCCGACCATGACCGACACGATCGACCGCGATGTCGAACTCGCCATAGCGCGCGCCTCGGCTGTGCAGAACCAGTGCTATTTCTTCGACATCAATGGCGTCGGCGCCGGCGGCTGCGGCCGGTCGATCGTCGTCGACCCCTCCGGCTACGTGCTGCACGAGGCCGGCACGGCCGAGCAGATCATTCCGATCGAGATCGATTTCGCCAAGGTCCGCCGCGAGCGCGAGCGGGGCCTGCGCGGGCTCGGCCAGGTGCTGAAGAGCTTCCGCGACCGCGAGGTCGATTTCCCGGTCTACCGGCGCGACGCCGAGACGAGCTCCTTCCTCCGCTCGCTCGGACCACTCGTCAAGCCGGGGGCGCCGGCCGGCGACCCGCTCCCCCCGACGGGCCCGGCCGGCGTCACGCCGCCACCGCCAGCATTCACTCCATCCTCCAGCCATTAGTCTTCCGGAGAGAGCCATGGCCCGCAGGCAAAGGCGCAGTCACGAGATCTCACTGAACCGCGGCCACAGCGTCTGGGAAATGCGGGCCGACAGCTGGATCGCCCTGACCGACGACCTCGGGCGCATGGCCGAGCTGCCGCGCGAAGGCTCGGAGTTCGCCCAGCGGCGCGAGCGGGTGCAGGCGACCCTTGCCCTGCTCCGGCCGATCGAGAGCTACTGGGCCTTTCCCGGCCGCAAGCTGTTCGACGAGCTGGTGCAATGGTTCGAGCACGGCGATCTCAACCGCACCCAGCTCGCGGCGCGGCGGATCAACCGGATGCTCGCCAACCGCAGCTACCGGCACCAGGCGCTCTCGCTCGATTCCGATTTCGAAGGGCCGTCCGAGATCGAGACGGAGGAGGAATCGCAGGCCCAGATCAACAAGCCCTATTTCGAGGTGCTGATCGTCGACGAGATGAGCGACGAGGAGGAGATGGCGCTGCGCCGGCGCGTCCAGCGCAAGCGCCGGCCGGACGACAGCTTCGTCTTCGACGTGGTGGTCGTGCCGAGCTTCGAGGATGCGCTGATCGCCACCCTGTTCAACTTCAATCTGCAGGCCTGCGTCATCCGCCACGGCTTTCCGTTCCGCTCGGAATACCAGCTCGACATCCTCAGGAAGTTCCTCGACGGCCTCGACGAGGACATCGAAAGCAAGCCGGAATCGGAACGCGGGCCGCTGCTCGGCCGCAAGATCTCCGAGCTGCGGCCGGAGCTCGACCTCTATCTCGTCACCGATCTCAAGGCCGAGGAGATCGCGGTCAAGGTCGGCGACATCTTCCAGCGCGTGTTCTTCCGCGAGGAGGACCATACCGAGCTCTACATGGCGATCATGAAGGGCGTCGACCAGCGCTACCGCGCGCCGTTCTTCGCGGCGCTGAAGGAATATTCCAAGCAGCCGACCGGCGTCTTCCATGCCCTGCCGATCGCCCGCGGCAAGTCGATTCTCAACTCGAACTGGATCCAGGACGTCGCGCAGTTCTACGGCACCAACCTGTTCATGGCCGAGACCTCGGCGACGTCCGGCGGCCTCGATTCGCTGCTCGACCCGGTCGGCCCCCTGAAGAAGGCGCAGGAGGCGGCGGCCCGCGCCTTCGGCGCCAAGCGCACCTTCTTCGCCACCAATGGCACCTCGACCGCCAACAAGATCGTGGTGCAGGCTCTGGTCAAGCCCGGCGACATCGTGCTGATCGACCGCAACTGCCACAAGTCGCACCATTACGGCATGGTGCTGTCGGGCGCCCAGGTCGCCTATCTCGATTCCTATCCGCTCGACAGCTGCTCCATGTACGGGGCGGTGCCGATCTCCGAGCTGAAGCGCGTGCTGCTCGCCTACCGGCGCGCCGGGCACCTGGCCAGCGTCAAGATGGTGCTGCTCACCAACTGCACCTTCGACGGCGTCGTCTATGACGTCGAGCGGGTGATGGAAGAGTGCCTGGCGATCAAGCCGGACCTGATCTTCCTCTGGGACGAGGCCTGGTTCGCCTTCGCCCGCTTCCACCCGACCTATCGCCGGCGCACCGGCATGGCGGCGGCGGCGCGGCTCTGCGAGCGCTTCGCCGATCCCGACTATGCGGCGCGCCACGAGCGCTTCAGGAAGGAGCTCGACGTCGAGGACTGCGACGACGATGCGAAGCTGATCGCGACCCGGCTGATGCCCAATCCGGCCAAGGCACGCGTACGCGTCTACGCCACCCAGTCGACGCACAAGACGCTGACCTCGCTGCGCCAGGGATCGATGATCCACATCTGGGACCAGGACTTCCGCGACAAGACGGAGGAGGCCTTCCACGAGGCCTACATGACCCACACCTCGACCTCGCCGAACTACCAGGTTCTGGCCTCCCTCGATTTCGGCCGCAGGCAGGTGGAGCTCGAGGGCTACGAGCTGGTGCAGCGGCAGATCGAGTTCGCCATGACGCTGCGCGAGCAGGTGGCGACCCATCCGCTGCTGAAGAAATATTTCTACTTCCTCAATGTCGGCGAGCTGGTGCCGGAGAGCTTCCGCGAGTCCGGCATCGACAGCTACTACGAGCCGCTGACCGGCTGGGCCAATATGGAAACGGCCTGGCGCGCGGACGAATTCGCGCTCGATCCGACCAGGCTCACCCTGTTCATCGGCAATACCGGCATCGACGGCGACACGTTCAAGAACCGCTACTTGATGGACAAGTACGGCATCCAGATCAACAAGACCTCGCGCAACACCGTGCTGTTCATGACCAATATCGGCACGACGCGGTCCTCCGTCGCCTATCTCATCGAGGTGCTGCTCAAGATCGCCAAGGAGGTGGAGAGCAACACGGCCGACCTCAGCGCCATCGAGCGGCGCATCCACGAGAAGCGCGTGAAGTCGCTGACCGAGGACCTGCCGCCGCTGCCCGACTTCTCGCATTTCCATGTCGGCTTCCGCCACGGCCCCGACGGCAATCTGGCCGCCACGCCCGACGGCGACATCCGCAAGGCCTTCTTCCTCTCCTACGAGGAAGAGAACTGCGAATACCTGACCATGGCCGAGGTGCGCCGGGCGATCGCCGCCGGCCGCGAGGTGGTCTCCGCGCTGTTCGTCATTCCCTACCCGCCGGGCTTCCCGATCCTGGTGCCCGGCCAGGCGATCAGCTCCGACATCCTGACCTTCATGGAAGCGCTCGATGTGAAGGAGATCCACGGCTACCGGCCGGAGATCGGGCTGAGGGTCTTCTGCGAGAAGGCGCTCGGCGAGATCGCCGATACCGGCGCGCCGGACCTGCCGGAGCGGCGACCGAAAGAGACCGTGCTGCACGTCGTCTGAACCAGAACAAAACGTCTGAGGGGCTCATCACATGGACACGATCCGCAACGTCTCCGACCTGCGCCTGTTCTTCCACCGCAACGAGCGGCCGATCTATTTCATCAGCGCGACCAACTTCAACCTGCTGGGCATCGACCAGTGGGTGAACCGGTTCCAGTACATCAACTACATCGACTGCTTCGACGGCCGGCACCCGAACGTCTTCGTGCCCTCGGAAATGCCGCATGCGGAGTTCGAGTCGATCGAGGACATCAACAACTACCTCCTGCAGCACAAGGAGGTGGTCGACCTCATCGAGAAGCGCGGCGGCAAGCCGGTCGCCACCTTCCTGATGTTCGACGAGAAGACCGAGGAGCTGGCGCGCGAGCTGGGCCTCGACGTCTGGTTCCCGCCGGCCAAGCTCCGCCAGCGCTGCGACAACAAGATGGAAACCGTGCGCATCGGCAACAAGGCGGGCGTCGCCTCGGTGCCGAACGCGCTGGAAAAGGTCTCCGACTGGCAGAACCTGATGGAGATCGCCAAGCGCAACGGCCTCGGCACCGATCTCGTCATCCAGACCGCCTTCGGCGATTCCGGCCACACCACCTTCTTCATCGCCTCGAAGGAGGATTTCGAGAAGCACCGGGACGAGATCGTCGGCGAGGCCGAGGTCAAGATCATGAAGCGGATCAACTGCCGTGGCGCGACGCTGGAAGCCTGCGCCACGCAGTCGGGAACGCTGGTCGGCGCGCTGCTGACGGAAGTGGTCGGCGCGCGCGAGCTCACGCCCTATCGCGGCGGCTGGTGCGGCAACGAGGTGTTCCAGGGCGCTTTTTCCGAGGAGGTGCGCGCGAAGGCCCGCGACATGGCGTTCCGGTTCGGCAACCAGCTCCTGGAAGAGGGCTATCGCGGCTATTTCGACCTCGACTTCCTGATCGACGAGGATTCGGGCGAGGTCTATCTCGGCGAGCTCAATCCGCGCATCTGCGGCGCGAGCCCGATGACCAATCACGCGGCCTTCGCCTATGCCGACGTGCCGCTGTTCCTGTTCCACCTGCTCGAATTTTCCGGCGTGCCCTTCGACCTCAACGTCAAGGAGCTGAACGAGCGCTGGGCACGGCCGGAATTCGTCGATTCCTGGTCGCAGGTGGTGATCAAGTACACCGCCAACAATGTCGACCGGGTCACCCACGCGCCGCCTTCGGGCATGTACCGCATGGCCGATGACGGCTCGGTCTCCTACCACCGCTTCGACACCAACCGGCGTGCCATCGATTCCGAACGGGAAGCCTTCTTCCTGCGCATCACCGGGGCCGGCGACTACCGCTACGAGGGCGCCGACCTCGGCATCCTGATCACCCGCGGCCGCTCGATGGACGAGACGTTCAAGCTGAACGAGCGCGCCCACAACTGGATCCGCGGCGTCAAGCAGCACTATGCCGCCGCGCCGCTCGCGACCACGGCGCTGGAAGCGGCGCCGACGCCCGGATCGTTCAAGATCCTCTGACCGGACAGGTGGTCATGGACTGCACCTTCGCCGCTGTTGTGGAAGACCGGCCCGGCCCGAAATGGCAGGGTCTCTTCGCGCGCCACTGGCAAGGCTACCGCGCCTGGTTCCTCAGGGGCGGGGTGGCCGAGCGGCCGACCTATCTCGCCTGCCGTCGTGCGGTGCAGCAGCACATGCCCGAATGGGCGCCGGTCTGGGAGGAGCTCACGGCGCTTGCGGGCGGCGGCGACATCGAGGCGCGCTTCCTCTCGATGTGGTGCCCGCCGCCCTATATTGCCGGCTGCACCCAGGCGGTCTGGACCGGCGCGGGCGCGCCGGCTCTGGTGCGCAACTACGACTATCCGCCCGGCCTCATCGAGGGCGCCTGGCTTGCCACGCGCTGGTCCGGGCAGCGCGTCGTGGCGATGAGCGACTGCCTGTGCGGGGCGCTCGACGGCATCAACGAATCCGGCCTCGCCGTGTCGCTGAGCTTCGGCGGCCGGCGCGCCAGCGGCCAGGGGTTCGGCATTCCGGTCGTGCTGCGCTACCTGCTCGAATTCTGCGCGACCACGCGCGAGGCGGCCCGGGCGCTCGAGCGCCTGCCGGTCCACATGACCTACAGCGTGACCCTGCTCGACCGCTCGGGCGATGCCGCCACCGTCTTCGTGGCGCCGGACCGCCCGGCCGAGGTGCTGGCGGCGCGGCCGGTGGCCAACCACCAGCACGCGATCGAATGGCCCGAGCATGCCACTGCCACCGACACGGTGACGCGGGCCGAGCGGCTCGCGCGCGCGGCCGGCGAGGCCGGGACGGCCGACGCGCTTGTGGCCGCCATGCTGCGGCCGCCGCTGTTCCAGACCGCCTACGACCGCGGCTACGGCACGCTCTACACGGTCGTCTACACGCCGCGCGAGGACGCGGTGGAGCTCGCCTGGCCCGGCAAGCGCTGGCGCCAGCACGTCGCCGATTTCGCCGAAGGCAGCCACACGGTGACCTTCGATCTTTCCCCCACCGCCACCGAAGACGCCGGCCACGGCGCGAGACCGCAACCACTTGCCTGATCCAGGGGCGCAACAGGAGTGAAGTCAATGGCAGCCGCTGCAGCAGAACCCAAAAAGCGAGGGATCACGCTCTACGTCCTGATCGGCATGATCCTCGGCGTCGTCGTCGGCTATATGTGCAACGTCAACTATCCCGATCCGAAAGTGGCGGGGCAGATCGCCGACAACATCAACATCATCACCACCGTCTTCCTGCGGCTGATCAAGATGATCATCGGCCCGCTGGTGCTGACGACCCTGATCGTCGGCATCGCGCATATGGGCGACACCTCCTCGATCGGCCGCGTCGGCATCAAGGCGCTCGGCTGGTTCATGGCCGCCTCGCTGATCTCGCTGGTGCTCGGCCTGATCTTTGCGAACATCCTGCAGCCCGGGCACAATATCGGCCTGCCGCTGCCCGATGTCGGTGCCTCCACCAACCTGCGCACCTCGTCCTTCACGCTGAAGGACTTCATCACGCATCTCGTGCCGAAATCGATCGTCGAGGCCCTCGCCACCAACGAGGTGCTGCAGATCGTGGTGTTCTCGATCTTCGCCGGCATCGCGCTCGCCTCGCTCGGCGAGAAGGGCAGGGCGCTGACCGAGCTGATCGACCAGGCCGCCCACATGATGCTGAAGATCACCGGCATGGTGATGTATTTCGCGCCCATCGCGGTGTTCGCGGCGGTCGCCTCCACCATCACCACCCAGGGCCTCGGCATCCTCGTCACCTTCGCCAAGTTCATGGGCAGCTTCTATCTCGGGCTGTTCGCGCTCTGGGCGCTCATGGTGGCGGTCGGCTTCCTGATCCTCGGCCCGCGCGTGTTCCAGCTCGTCAGCCTGGTCAAGGAGCCGTTCCTGATCTCGTTCTCCACCGCGAGTTCGGAAGCGGCCTATCCGAAGATGCTGGAGGCACTCGACCGCTTCGGCGTCAGCCGCAAGATCTCTAGCTTCATGCTGCCGATGGGCTATTCCTTCAATCTCGACGGCAGCATGATGTACTGCACCTTCGCCGTGCTGTTCATCGCCCAGGCCTACGGCATCGAGCTGCCGCTCGGCACGCAGATCACCATGCTGCTGCTGCTGATGCTCACCTCCAAGGGCATGGCCGGCGTGCCGCGCGCCTCGCTGGTGGTCATCGCCGCCACCCTCAACCAGTTCAACATCCCCGAGGCCGGCCTGCTGCTCATCATGGGCGTCGACCAGTTCCTCGACATGGGCCGCTCGGCCACCAATGCGGTCGGCAATTCGATCGCGGTGGCGAGCATCGCCAAATGGGAGGGTGAGCTCAGCGATACGACGGACGACGCGGTTCCGGGCGATGTCGCGCCGGGCCTTGCCGGCCAGACGGCCTGACACGGCATCCGTCATCGTGCACCCAAGGGGCAGGCGGCCGGCAATGGCCGCCTCGAAAGGAACGAGACCATGCGACGACTGTGGATCGGCTTGGCAGCCCTCGTCGGCTGCCTGATCGGCGCCGCCGCGGCTGGCGCCCAGACCAATCCCAACGCGCCGGGCAATCCCAACGCGCTGGCGGGCACGCTGAAGAAGGCGCGCGACACGGGGGTGGTGACGATCGGCTATCGCGAGGCGTCATTCCCCTTCTCCTATCTCGACGCCAGGCGCGAGCCGATCGGCTATTCGATCGATCTCTGCCGGCTGATCGTCGAGACCATGAGCGACGAGATCGGCCGCGAGCTGCAGCTGAAATGGGTGCCGGTGACCTCGGCATCGCGTTTCGAAGCCCTGACATCGGGCCAGATCGACCTCGAATGCGGCTCCACAACGCAGAATGTCGAGCGCCAGGCCACCGCCAGCTTCTCGCCGGTGATCTTCGTCGCCGGCACCAAGCTGATGGTGCGCCGGGACGCCGGCATCCGCTCGTTCCGCGACCTGCGCGGCAGGACGGTCGTGGTCACCGCCGGGACCACCAACGAGAAGGCACTGCGGGACGTCTCGACGCGTTTCAACATCGGCGCCAACATCGTCGCCACGCCGGACCACGACCAGTCCTTCGCCCTGTTCATGGAGGGCAAGGCCGACGCCTATGCCGGCGACGACATCCTGCTCTACGGCCAGGTCGCGCGCGCCCAGGCCGACGACAAGGTGATGGTGGTCGGCGACTTCCTGTCCTACGACCCCTACGGCATCATGTTCCGGCGCGGCGATCCGGCCATGGCCGGTCTGGTCGACCGGATGTTCCGCACCATCGCGGAATCGCGCGAGCTGGAGCACACCTATAACCGCTGGTTCATGCACCGCCTGCCCGGCGGTGAGCGCCTGCGGCTGCCGATGAGCGCGCAGCTCGAATCGATCTTCGGGACGCTCAGCGCCCGGCCGGACTGAACCTCCAGCGGCGGGAGCCCCGCAGGCCTCGCCGTTCCTTTCTCCGGCGTCCGGGCGCCGCGCGCCGCCCTCGGCCGATCCCAACGGTATCTCAGAAAGCACTTGCGAAAGTTGCCGGGATGCAATGCTCTGCTGACTGGCGCTCTGGTCACCTGTCCAGGGGGCATCGGCCGAACGGTTCTTCCGGTGCGGCCGTCGCCGGGGCATGGCGCGAGCGCGAACGAGGGGGCCTGACGACCGGACCGTGCCATCGCGACGCAAGAGCTTGGCCAAATCCCGCGGCTTTGTGCTGGTCTGAGCGCATGTCCGGGTCGCGAGCCATGCCGACCACCTTCCTGAACCGCGCGCGGATTTGGTGGGCCGCAGCGCTCGGGCTCGCCGCGGTGCTGGTCGCCGCCGCCGGCCTTGCCGGCCATCGGCTCGGCTATGCCAGGGCGATGACCCTCCTGGTCGCGGACAGCGCCCACCGGCTGGATCTGTTCGCCTCCAACGCGGTGCTGATGATCAACCGCTGGGACCGCATCGCCGGCACGATCGAGCTCAACCGCGACGTGGTCGAACTGCTGCGCGACCAGGGGCCGCCCGACAAGGTCCTGACCGTCAACCGCTACCTGCACCGCCTCAATGCCCATCTCGGCAGCGACGCCGTGTTCATCGCCAATGTCCGGGGGCTGGTGGTCGGTTCCAGCAACGACATCAGGTCCGACGACAGCCGCCTCGGCGCCGACGTCGCCTACAGGCCCTACTACCAGGACGCCCTGTCCGGTTTCGTCGGCCGCCATTTCGCCCTCGGTGCGGCGCCCGAGGAGCCCGGCTTCTTCGTCGCCTATCCGGTGCGGGATCGCGAGAAGGTGATCGGGGTCGCCGTCACCAAGACGAGCCTTGCCGCCATCCGCGAGGCCTTCGCCCTGCTCGGCAAGCCGGCGCTGATCGCCGACCGCAACGACGTCGTCATCCTCGCCTCCAATCCCGACTGGCTGTACAGGACGCTGAAGCCGCTCAGCGTCGACCAGCGCGTCGACCTCGAACTCACCGGCATGTATGGCGAGCATCGCATCGAGCGGATGCCGTTCGACCTCGTCCTGCCGAGCGCGGCGGAGCCGGCCGGCGGCAATGCGCTGGTCGAGACCACCGCGCGCGAGGCGGGGGAGCCGATGATCGCCCAGATGCGCGCGCTCGACGGCATGGACTGGCGGCTTCTCGTCCTGTCGCCGACGGGACAGTTGCGCTGGCAGGCGGATGTCGCGGCGGCCCTCTCGGCGCTGCTCGCCGGCTTTCTTCTGCTGCTCGCGGCCTATCTCTGGCAGTGGCGGCGCATCACCCGGCAGCGCCGCGAGGCGCGGGAGGCACTGGAGCGCACCAATGCCGAGCTCGAGACCATGGTCGCCAGACGCACGGCAGCCCTGACCGAGGCCAATGACGGGCTGCGGCGCGAGATGGCCGAAAGGGTGCAGGCCGAAGCGACGCTGCGGGCCGCCCAGGACGACCTCGTGCAGGCCGCCAAGCTCGCCGTGTTCGGCGAGCTTGCCACCGGCATCACCCACGAGCTGGCACAGCCGCTCGGCGCGATCCAGACGCTCGCCGGCAATGCCGGCGAATTCATGCGCCGGGGCAATCTTGCGGGCGCCCAGGACAATCTGGCCATCATCGACGGCCTGGTCGAACGGATGGGCGGCATCATCCAGCCGCTCAAATCCTTCGCGCGCAAGTCGTCGACCCTGCCCGAACCTGTCGATGTGACGCTGGCGGTGACCAGTGCGCTCTTCCTGCTGGACCAGCGCCTGCGCGCCGGCGCCATCCAGGTCGCCAACCGGGTGGAAGCGGCGGCGCCGCTGGTCTGGTGCAACCGCAACCGGCTGGAGCAGATCCTGATCAACCTGATCGCCAATGCGATCGATGCCATGGGCGCGGCGCCGGCCCGGCACCTGGAGATCGCCGCGCGGCGGCGCGAGGACGGTCTCGTCGCCATCGAGATCGGCGACAGCGGCAGCGGCCTCAGCCCCGAGGTCGCCCGGCAATTGTTCACGCCCTTCTATACGACCAAGCCGGCCGGCCGGGGCCTCGGCCTCGGCCTCACCATCTCGCGCGGCATCGCCCGCGATTTCGGCGGCGATCTCAACGCCGAGAACAGGCGCGAAGGTGGCGCGCGCTTCATCCTCGTCCTGCCTCAACCTCCGTCGAAGGCTGCGTCATGAACGACAAGCTCACCGTCATCGTGATCGAGGACGACCCGCCGATGCGGCTCGGCTGCGTCCAGGCGATCCAGCTTGCGGGCTTCAACGCCCTGGGGTTCGGCACGGCCGAGGAGGCGTTGAAGGCGATCAGCCCGGGTTTCGCCGGCGTCGTCGTCACCGACCTGAAGCTGCCCGGCATGGACGGCATGAACTTCGTCGAGCGCTGCCACGACATCGACCCGGACCTGCCGGTCATCATCATCACCGGCCACGGCGACATCGCGGTCGCGGTGGAGGCGATGCGCAACGGCGCCTACGACTTCATCACCAAGCCGTTCCGGCCGGAAGGGCTGGTGGACGTGGTGCGGCGCGCCACCGAAAAGCGCTCGCTGACCCTGGAGATCTCCAATCTCAGGCAGCGCCTCGCCCGCATCGAGGGGGTCGAGGCCAAGCTGATCGGCCGCTCGCCGCAGATGCAGCGGGTCCGCCACCTCGTCGCCGAGATCGCCGACGCGTCGGTCGACGTGCTGATCCGCGGCGAGACCGGTGTCGGCAAGGAACTGGTCGCCCAGGCGCTGCACAGGCTGTCGCGCCGGCGCGGCGGCCATTTCGTCGCGCTCAACTGCGGCGGCATTTCGGAGGACCTGCTCGACAGCGAGCTGTTCGGCCACGAGGCGGGCGCCTTTTCCGGCGCGCAGAAGCGCCGCATCGGCAAGCTCGAACATGCCAATCACGGCACGCTCTTCCTCGACGAACTGGAGAGCATGCAGATGAACGTACAGGTCAAGCTGCTGCGCGTGCTGCAGGATCGGGTGATCGAACGGGTCGGCTCCAACCAGCAGATCTCGATCGATTGCCGCATCATCGCCGCCGCCAAGACCGATCTGATGGACCACGTCCAGGCGGGTACCTTCCGCTCGGACCTCTATTATCGGCTGAACGTCGTTACCATCTATCTGCCGCCGCTGCGTGAGCGGCGCGAGGATATCCCGCTGCTGCTCGAATATTTCATGCTTCTCTCGGCAAGCCGCTTCGGCCGGCCGCAGCCGAAAATCTCGACGGAGCAGATGAACCGGCTGATGGCCTATTCCTGGCCGGGCAATGTGCGCGAGCTGCGCAATGTCGCGGACTGCCTGGTGCTGGGCATTCCGAAAGAGGGGCTGACGGCGGCCGACGGCCGCGCCGGTTCTGCCGGACATTCGCTCACCGAATGGGTCAACGATTTCGAGCGCAACCTGATCGAGAACGAGCTGCGCCGCTTCGGCGGCAACCTGACCCAGACGGCGAATGCGCTGAAGGTGCCGAAGACGACATTGCACGACAAGATCAGGAAGTATGGACTGTCGGCCTGACAGGGCCGGCGGCGGGGGGAGCGCGCGGTGAGGCAGAGGCTTCGAACCATCGGTTTCGCCGGGGCCATCGCCGGCCTGGCGACAGGTCTTGCCGCGCCGGCCGGAGCGGTCGATTCACCGACCCTGCAGCGGATCGCGGCGACCGCCACCGTCCGGCTCGGCCATCGCGAGGCGTCGGTGCCCTTCTCGTATTATGCCGATGCGCGGCGGGTGGTCGGCTATTCCCACGACATCATGATGCTGGTGGTCGGTGCGCTGCGCAGCCGGCTGCAGCTGCCGGCGCTGACCATCGAGCTCGTGCCGGTGACCTCGCAGAACCGCATCCCGCTGCTCGTCAACGGTACTGTCGATCTCGAATGCGGCTCGACCACCCACAATGTCGACCGGGAGCGCAAGGTCGCCTTCTCCAACACCATCTTCATCGTCGGCACGCGGCTCCTGACCCATCGCGGCTCGGGGATCGGCGACTTCCCCGATCTTGCCGGCAAGCGCGTGGTGGTGACCGCCGGCACGACGCCCGAGCGGCTGCTGCGCAAATACAAGGAGGAGCGGGGCCTGGCCATGACCATCGTCTCGGCCAAGGACCACGACGAATCCTTCCACATGCTCGAAACCGGCCAGGTGCAGGCCTTCGTGATGGACGATGCGCTGCTCTATGGCCGCAGGGCGCGTGCCGCCGATCCGCAGCAATGGGTGGTCACCGGCACGGCCCTCTCGTCGGAAGCCTATGCCTGCACGCTGCGCCGCGACGACCCGGACTTCAAGAAACTCGTCGACGACACGATCGCCGAGATCATGACGTCGGGCCGGGCGCTGGAGCTCTATGCCAGGTGGTTCACGCAGCCGATCCCGCCGCAGGACATGAACCTGAACTGGCCGGTTTCGGACCGGCTGAGGCAGCTCTTCGCCGCGCCGAACGACCGGCCGCTGGAATAGGCCCGCCGGCCGCCTGCGGGCTTTCCAGACTGCCGTAATGTTCCTTGCCTTTGCTGGGCGGCATCGCAACGCCAGCAGCGAAGGCATCGATGTCGAACGCCGACAGACTGAAATTCCTCCTCGCCTGGGCCCGGCGGCCGCTGCGCATCGCATCGGTGACGCCGTCGGGGCCGCGCCTTGCGGCGCTGATGACCCGGGAGCTTGCCCCGCACAGCGCGCCGGTCCTGGAGCTCGGGCCGGGCACGGGCGTGTTCACCCGCGCGCTGGAGGCGCGCGGCATCGCCCAGCGCGACCTGACGCTGGTCGAGCGGGAGGCGGCCTTCATTCCGCTGCTGCGGGCGCGCTTCCCGCAGGCGACCGTGCTGGAGGGCGACGCGGCGGAGGTCTGCCGGTACGGCATTGCCCACGACGTGCCCTATCGGGCCGTGGTCAGCGGCCTGCCGCTGCCCTCGCTGCGCCGCTCCGACCTGCGCTGCCTGATCGCGGCCTGTCTCGACCGGCTGGCGCCGGATGGCGCCTTCTATCAATTCACCTATGGTCCGGTCTGCCCGGTGCCGGCGGCGATGCTGCGGGCATTCGGGCTCCGCGCCGAGCGGATCGGAACGACGCTGCGCAACTTCCCTCCGGCGGCGGTCTACCGTATCAGCCGGCTGGGCGAAACGATCGATGGCCGGCCGGTGCCGGCCGGCGGCCGCGCGGCGGCATGAAGACAGGCGAGGATCGGGATGCGCATCTTGCTGGTCGAGGACGAACCGCGCATGGCCGCCGCATTGCGGGCCGGCCTCGAGATCAAGCACGGCATGGTGATGGACCACGTCACGACGATGGCCGATGCCGAAATGGTCGCCGGCAATCCCGGCTATGACGCCATCCTGCTCGACCGTCAGCTTCCCGACGGCGACGGCATCCAGCTCGTGCCGCGCCTGCGCGGGCGAGGGGTGACGCTGCCGATCATCGTCATCACCGCCAAGGGCGAGGTACCCGACCGGATCGCGGGCCTCGAAATCGGCGCCGACGACTATCTCGCCAAGCCTTTCGTCTTCGACGAGCTGTTGGCGCGGCTGCGCGCCGTCATGCGCCGGCCGAACGACCTGCGGCCGAACCGCATGGTGGTCGGGCGTCTCGCTTTCGACCAGGCCGCGCGCGACATGCTGGTCGGCGATACGCCGCTCGACCTGACCCGGCGCGAATTCCTGGTGCTGGAGTGCCTGATGCGCCGCGCCGGCCGGATGGTGCCGCGTGCGGTTCTGATGGAAGCGGTGTTCGGCTTCGACGACGAGATCCAGTCGAATGCGCTCGATTCCCATATTTCCCGGCTCCGCCGCAAGCTGGAGGCCGAAGAAGCCCGGGTCGTCATCAATGTCGTCCGAGGCCTCGGCTATCTCCTGCGCGAAGCGCCATGAGCACCGCGCCATCCGGCCTGTCGGCACCCGGGAGAAGCGCCCCGAGCGCCGCGCCGTCCGGCGTGCCCGCACCTGCGCGAAGCGCCCCGAGCGCCGCGCCGTCCGGCGTGCCCGCACCTGCGCGAAGCGCCCCGAGCGCCACGCCGGCGGGCGTGCCCGCACCCGCGCGATGCGGCACCGGAGCCTGTGCGGCCTATTCGCTGCGGCGTCGCCTGTTCTGGCGGCTCCTCGGTGTGCAGTCGGTCGTGCTGCTGCTGGTCACCGGCCTTCTGTTCGGCGCGGGCTGGATCACCAATTTCCGCTCGACCGACGCGACCATCGAGCTGCTGCGCGAAGCTGTCGTCCGGGCGCCTTCCGGCCGGCTGGAGCTGCGCCCGACCGCCGCGCTCGAGGCGCTGCGCCGGGAGCGGCCGGATCTCTGGTTCGTCATTCGCGAGCCCGGAGCGCCGCCGCTGGTCGAAGGCGAGGTGCCGCGGGAATATGCCCGCATCGGCACGACGCTCGACGAGGTCGGCCAGGCCCGGTTCGGCTGGACCGTCGGCGATCCCGACCGCCCGACCGCCCGCATGCGCTGGGCCGAGACGACGGCCGGGCGGCTGCAGTTCCTGACCGGCACGGACGCGCCGGCGAATGGCCTGCTGATCGCCATGAGCGTCTCGCTCGTCCTCGCCAAGACGGTTGTCCCGATCGTTCTCGTCATGGCGCTCGGCGCGCTGATCGCGACGCCGCTGGTGGTCGGCCGATCGCTGGCCGGCATCGACCAGGCCGCGGCCGAAGCCGATGCGATCGCGGCCGACGACAGCGGCAGCCGGCTGTCGACGAGCGATGTCCCGCGCGAGATCCTGCCGCTCGTCAATGCCGTCAACCGCGCCCTCGGCCGCCGCGACGACGGCATCGCGCGCCAGCAGCGCTTCCTGGCGGGAGCGGCGCACGAGCTGCGCACGCCGGTTGCGATCCTGAGCACGCGGGTCGGCGCCCTGCCCGACGGCGAGGCGCGCTCGCAGCTCATGGAGGATACCGCGCGGCTCGCCATCCTCACCGAGCAGATGCTCGATCTTCAGCGCCTGTCGCAGGGCCGCGTGGTGCGCACCGGTGTCGATCTCGGCGACCTTGCCCGCAAGGTCGCCCTGGACATGTCGCCGCTGGTCTTCGCCGCGGGCTACACGATGCGTTTCGACAGCGACCGGGCGGGCACCGTCTGGGGCGACGCGATGAGCCTGCAGCGCGCGCTGATGAACGTGGTGCAGAATGCCGTCGACCATGGCGGCCGGCATGGCGAGATCCGGCTGGAGGCGGGGCCGTCCTGGCTGGAGGTAAGCGACGAGGGGCCGGGCATTCCGCGCGCCGTCGCCGAGCGGGTGTTCGAGCCGTTCTACAAGCACCATCAGAACGGCCGCGGCGCCGGTCTCGGCCTGCATCTCGTGCGCGACATCATGCGCCTGCACGGCGGTGAGGTGAGGATCTGCCATCGTGACAGAGGCGTGGCCTTCCGGCTCGTCTTCGGTCCGGCGCCGGACGCCGGCTGACGGCCCGCCGTCAGGGCCCGAGCGTCAGCGGCCGCGGCATGGTGAGCACGTCCGGACGCAGGATCTCGTCGAGCTGGGCCTTGGTCAGCAGGCCCCGGGCGAGCACGATCGCCGCAACCGATCCGCCGGTCGCATGCGCTTCCTGCGCCACCGCCGTCGCGTTGGCGTAGCCGATATAGGGGTTGAGCGCGGTCACGATGCCGATCGAGTTCTCGACCATCTCGTGCAGCCGCCCGCTATTGGCGGTGATGCCGCGGATGCAGCGCTCGGCGAGCGTCAGGCAGCCGTTGCGCAGATGGGTGACGCTCTTGAACAGGCTGTGCGCGATGATCGGCTCGAAGGCATTGAGCTGGAGCTGCCCGGCCTCCGCGGCGAAGCTGACGGTCAGGTCGTTGCCGATCACCTCGAAGGCGATCTGGTTGACCACTTCCGGGATCACCGGATTGACCTTGCCGGGCATGATGCTGGAACCGGCCTGCATGGCCGGCAGGTTGATCTCGTTGAGGCCGGCGCGCGGGCCGCTCGACAGCAGCCTGAGGTCGTTGCAGATCTTCGACAGCTTGACCGCGACACGCTTGAGAACGCCGGAGAGCTGGACGAAGGAACCGCAGTCCTGCGTCGCCTCGATCAGGTTCGGGGCGGTGACGAGGTCGATGCCGGTCAGCGCCACCAGGTGTTTCAGCACCAGCGGCGCATAGTCGGGATGGGCGGTGATGCCGGTGCCGATCGCGGTTGCGCCCATATTGATCTCGCAGATGAGGCGCGAGGCCTCGCCGAGCCGGTCCATGTCCTCGGTCAGCATCACCGCATAGGTCGAGAACTCCTGGCCGAGCGTCATCGGCACGGCATCCTGGAGCTGGGTGCGGCCCATCTTGAGAATGCCGGCGAATTCCTCGGCCTTCGCCGCGAAGGCGTCGCGCAGCACGGCCATGGCGTCGATGAGGCTCATGATGCCGCGATAGGTCGCGATCCTGAGCGCGGTCGGATAGACGTCGTTCGTGCTCTGGCCGATATTGACGTGTTCGTTGGGATGGAGCTGCCGGTAGTCGCCCTTGGCGTGGCCCATCAGTTCGAGCGCCCGGTTGGCGATCACCTCGTTGGCATTCATGTTGGTGGAGGTGCCGGCGCCGCCCTGGATCACGTCGACCACGAACTGGTCGTGCAGCCGGCCGTTGCGGATCTCCTCGCAGGCATTGGCGATGGCCTCGCAGCGCGGCGTGTCGAGCAGGCCGAGCTCGTGATTGGCGAGGGCGGCGGCCTGCTTGATGCTGGCCAGCGCGACGACGAGGTCGGGATAGATCGCGATCGGCGTGCCGGTGATCGGGAAATTCTCGACCGCGCGCAGCGTGTGCACGCCGTAATAGACATTGGCGGGCACGTCCCGGTCGCCCAGGAGATCGTGCTCGACGCGGGTCGCGCCCACCGGGGTCCCATCGGGCATCGCAGTCATGGCTCGCCTCCCTCGGGCGGCCGCCCCGACCCGGCCGGCATCGCGCGCCGATGCCGGCCGGCGGCCAGGACGGCACGACCGCTCCTCGTTCCATTTCGTGGCACGCCGGGCTGTTTTTCTGGTTCGTCAGCTTCGGCGTCGCAGGGCGAGGATTGCCCGGATCGGCGCCGGGCGTCTTGCGGTTTCGCCGGTTGGCGGCGCTGCCGCGGCTCCGGGACCAAGCCTTTGAACGAGCGAAGAAAACAGGCTCGTCGCGAGAGAGCCGATGGACGGGTTTCCGAACCATGCGGCTCCTTCATGACCGGAAAACCGACCATTGCCGCCCGAAAATCGGTTTCCGCGCGCCGGCGAGGCCCGGGAAACGCGGTTTTGCCGATATTTTTGCGGGCGGGGTCGGGAACCGGATGGCCGTTGGCGCGTTCAACGCACAGTCGCCCGAGCCCGCTTCGCCCCCCACACTGGGCCGCGGCGACCAGGCCGCCCGCTCATCCGGGCGGCCTTTTCTTTTGGCGCGGCCGGGCGTCAGGGATGCGCCTGGCTGACGCCTGCGCCGGGCGGCACCGGTTCGACCGCCTCCGCCGCGGGCGCGGTCGTCTCGGCTTCGGCGGCGAGGCGCTTGCGCTGGAACCAGCGCATCACCACGACGAAGAAGACCGGCACGAAGAACACCGCGAGCACGGTGGCGGCGAGCATGCCGCCGAGCACGCCGGTGCCGATCGCCTGCTGGCTCTTGGAGGCGGCGCCGGTGGCGATGGCCAGGGGCACGACGCCGAAGATGAAGGCGAGCGAGGTCATCACGATCGGCCGGAAGCGCAAGGTCGCCGCCTCCACCGTCGCATCGACCAGGCTGCGGCCGGGCTTCCACAGATCCTTGGCGAATTCGACGATGAGGATGGCGTTCTTCGCCGAAAGGCCGATGATCGTGATCAGGCCGATCTTGAAATAGACGTCATTCGGCATGCCGCGCAGCGACACCGCGAGAACCGCGCCGATCACCCCGAGCGGCACCACCATGAGCACCGAGAAAGGGATCGACCAGCTCTCATAGAGTGCTGCAAGGCACATGAAGACGATCAGGATCGACAGGAACAGGAGCAGGGCCGCCTGCGAGCCCGCCTCCTTCTCCTGCAGCGACTGGCCGGTCCAGGTATAGCCGAAGCCGCGCGGCAGCTCGCGCATCAGCCGCTCCATCTCGGCGATGGCGTCGCCGGTGGTGTAGCCGGGCGCGGGCTCGCCGGTGAAACGCACCGACTGATAGCCGTTGAAGCCGATGATCTGGGCCGGGCCGTTGTTCCACTTGATTTCGGCCACCGACGACAGCGGCACCATCGTGCCCTGGGCGTTGCGCACGGTGTAGTTCAGGAGATCGGTCGTGTGCAGGCGCTGCATGGCCTCCGACTGCACGATGACCCGCTGCATCTTGCCGCGGTTCGGGAAGTCGTTGACGTAGACCGAGCCGAGATTGATCTGGATGGTCTCCCGGATGTCGTCGAAATTGACGCCGAGGGCGGCCGCCTTCTCACGGTCGATGACCAGCTCGGCCTGGGGCGCGGGCGGCAGGCCTTCGACGAAGACCTTCTGCAGGACCGGGCTGCGGCGGGCGAGGCCGAGCAATTGTTCCTGCGCCGCCATCAGGGCGGTGTAGCCGCGCTGGGCGCGGTCCTGCAGACGCAGGCTGAAGCCGGAGGAATTGCCGAGATTGTCGATCGGCGGCGGCTCCAGCGCCTGGATCACCGCGTCGCGATAGCCCGCAAGCGCCGCATTGGTGCCGGCGACGAGATTGGCGACGGACGAGGCGGCATTGCGCTCGCCCCAGGGTTTCAGGGTCACGAAGGCCTGCGAGGTCACCTGGCCCTGGCCGGAGAAGGAGAAGCCGTTGACGATGGTGACGGTGGCGACGCCGGGCTGGGCGAGCAGATGTTCCTCGACCTTCTTGACCGCCTCCAGCGTCCGGTTGAACGAGGAGCCCGGCGGGGTCTGGATGTCGACGGTGAAGAAGCCCTGGTCCTCGACGGGCAGGAAGCCCTCGGGCATGCGCAGAAAGGCAAAGCCGAGGCCGACGAGCAGGGCGAGATAGACCACCATCACGCGGCCGGACCTGGCGAGCAGGCGCGACACGCCGCGGCCATAGCGCCCGGTCTCGCGGTCGACCAGGCGGTTGAACCAGCCGAAGAAGCCGCGCTTGGCGTGGGCATGGCCTTTCTCGATCGGCTTCAGCAGCGTCGCGCAGAGCGCCGGGGTCAGCGACAGCGCGAGGAAGGCCGAGAAGGTGATCGAGGTCACCATGGCGATCGAGAACTGCTTGTAGATGATGCCGACCGAGCCGGGGAAGAAGGCCATGGGCACGAAGACCGCGACCAGGACGAGGGTGATGCCGACGATCGCGCCGGTGATCTGGCCCATGGCCTTCCGCGTCGCCTCCTTCGGCGGCAGGCCTTCCTCGTTCATGATGCGCTCGACGTTCTCGACGACCACGATGGCGTCGTCGACGAGGATGCCGATCGCCAGCACCATGCCGAACATGGTGAGCACGTTGATCGAGAAGCCGGCGAGCAGCATGATCGTACAGGAGCCGAGCAGTGCGATCGGCACGACGATGGTCGGGATGAGCGTGTAGCGGATGTTCTGCAGGAACAGGAACATCACGAGGAAGACCAGGATGACGGCCTCGCCCAGCGTCGTCAGCACCTTGGCGATCGAGGCTTCGACCGCCGGCGTGATGTCGTAGGGAATGTCCCATTTGACGTTCGAGGGAAAGAACTGGGCGAGCTCCTGCATCTTGGCGCGGATCTCGCGGGCGGTCTGCAGGGCATTGCCGTCGGGCGCGAGGGTGACGGCGATGCCGGCCGCCTCGCCGCCGTTGAGGCGGGTGGTGAACTTGTAGTCCTCGCCGCCGAGCTCGATGCGCGCGACGTCGCGCAGCCGGACATTGGAGCCGTCGGAATTGGCGCGCAGGACGATCGAGCCGAACTGGTCGGGGGCGGTGAGCTGGCCGCGCACGATGATCGGGAAATTGACCGGATTGGTGCTCGGGCTCGGCGCGGCGCCGACCGCGCCGGAGGCGACCTGGACGTTCTGGCCCTGGATGGCGCGCGTCACGTCGGCAACGGTGAGGCCGAGGCCGCGCAGCTTGTCGGGATCGATCCAGACGCGCAGGCTGCGCTCGGTGGAATAGAGCGTGGCGCGGCCGACGCCGGGAATGCGGCGGATCTCGTTGATGACGTTGCGGATCAGGAAGTCGCCGAGCGCCACCTCGTCCATCGAGCCGTCGGTCGAGACCAGGGTGATGATCTGCAGCGTGGCGGCCGAGGCCTCCTCGACCAGGATGCCCTGCTGGCGCACTTCCGCGGGCAGGCGCGCCTCGACGCGCTTCAGGCGGTTCTGCACTTCCACCGAGGCATAGCCCGGATCGGTGCCGGGCCTGAAGGTCGCGGTCAGCTCGATGACGCCGAAGGCGTCGGTCGCCGATTCGAAGCTCTGGATATTCGCCGCGCCATTGAGCTCATCCTCGATGAGCCGGGTTGTGCCGGTATAGAGGCTCTCCACTGAGGCGCCCGGAAACGAGGTCGACAAGGCGATCGAGGGCGGGGCGATGATCGGATATTGCGCCACCGGCAGGAACGGGATCGCGATGATGCCGCCAAGGCAGATGAACAGGGCGACGACCCAGGCGAAGATCGGGCGGTCGATGAAGAAGCCGGCCATTGGTGATCTCTTTTCGCCCGGTCTCAGCGCAACTGCGTGGTGCGGCCGGAGCCGCCGTGCAGGCTGTCCTCCGCCGCGGCTTCCGGCGCCTCGGCCACCTGCCGCGTCGGGCGCACCTGCATGCCGGCGACGATCTTCTGGAAGCCGTCGATGACGACGCGCTCGCCGGGCCTGACGCCGGACTGGATCAGCCAGTTCGCGCCGATCGGGTTGCCAACCTCGACCTGCTGGCGCTGCACCTTGTCGTCGGCGCCGATCACCCAGACCTCGGCCTTGCCGTCGTCGGTGCGATGGATCGCCTGGGCGGGCAGGGCGATGGCGTCGGTGTCGATGCCCTGGATGGTGCGGGCGCGGACATACATGCCGGGGAACAGTTCGCCGTTCGGATTGGGGATCTGCACCCGCAGGGTGACCTGGCCGGTGCCGGGATCGGCGGTCACGTCGGAGAACAGGAGGCGGCCGGGATGGGGATAGAGCCGGCCGCCATCGAGCACGAGCTGCACGTCGGCGGCGCCGTCCTCGAGCCGGGTCAGTTCGCCGTTGGCAAGGTCGCGGCGCAGCTGGTTCAGCTCGCCCACCGACTGGGTGATGTCGACATAGATCGGGTCGAGCTGCTGGATCGTGGCGAGCGGCGCGCCGCTGCCCGCCTCCACCAGCGCGCCCTCGGTCAGGAGGGCGCGACCGATATGGCCCGAGATCGGCGCGCGCAGCTCGGTATAGGCGACGTTGAGCCTGGCGCGGTCGCGCGCGGCGCGGGCGGCGGCGACCTCGGCCTCGGCCTGCTTCTGCGCCGCGAAGGCGGCGTCATATTGCGCCTGGCTGGCCGCCTGGCGGGCCAGCAGCTCCTTCAGGCGATCGGCCTGCTGGGTGGCGAGAACGAGCGCGGCCTCGGTGCGCGCGAGCGTTGCCTCGGCGCTGGCGAGCTCGACCTGGAACGGCGCCGGATCGATCTTGTAGAGGAGGTCGCCGGCCTGAACCCGGCTGCCCTGCTCGAAATTGCGTTCGACGAGCAGGCCCGCGACGCGCGAGCGTACCTCGGCGATGCGCAGCGGCACGACGCGTCCGGGCAGTTCGCGCACCTGGCGCAGCGGCTTGCCGACCACGGTGACGTAGCCGACCTCGGGCGGCGTCGCGGCCGGCTGGCTCGCCGCCGGCCGCGGGTCGTTGCAGCCGGCCAGCAGAAGAGCGGCAAGCGTGAGGCCGGCGAGCGCCTTCAACGGCGGCTGGCGGCGGGAACGGATCGAAACAGGGCGGCTCATGTCGCGCATGGGAGGGCTCGCAACGAAGTCGGATGAAAAGGGCATGAGCGATCGGGCACGGCGGCGCGGTCGCGGCTGGCGATGTCGAGGAGGAAACGCGGTCTGGCGAAGGCCAGCCCGGTGCATCGGGCGCGCACGCTGCCGACGCTGAAATCGAGGCTGGCTGTCGTCGCTGGGGCTCGCGCGGCGCCTCAGGCGCGGGCGAAGGCCGGTGCGTTTGGTGGCCTGTCGAGCGCCGCGACAAGGGCGAAGGCGATGGCGGGATCTGCCGCGGCGGGCGACGGATGGACCACCCGCTCGGACGCCGGCAGGAGGGCCGGCGCCAGTGCGAGGTTCTGCAGGACCAGGTCAGGCCAGTCGTCGTCGGCGGTCAACTCGGGGCGATCGTCGTCGCCCTCGCCGCCGAGCAGAACCTCCTGGACGTGCTTGATGCAGGCTTCGCTCCGCAGCTCCGCCTCGACGATCGTGGCGGGCAGGCCGGAAAGCGCGGCCGCGATGAAATTGCCGGTCAGGGGCGGGACGGCGGTCGCCGAGGCGCAGGCAAGATCCGTCGCGCGCGCCGACCCGAAAGCCTGGATGGCCGCGGCAAGGCCCACAGCCGGCCGCGCCGGCCGGACCGGGCAGGCCCGCTTGGCGGCCCGGCCGATGCCGGTGAGCCCGCAATGGACGGCTTCGCCCGCGTGGGTATGGCGGCCGACCTGGCTCGTCGCGATCTGGCCCGAGCCGGCCTGGAGGAGGACGGCGCCGCCCAGCGGATCGGCCACGGCGCTCCGGCGCAGGCCGTCGATGCCGGCCATGACCACGAGGGCCGCCAGCATGCACAACAGTCGCCTGGTCCAAGAGCCGAGCATGGCCGCTGAGGTAACCTGCGTTATGCTGCGCCGCAATACACAACGCTGTGCGCTGGTGCCGCAGGCTGGTCAAAAGCCCGTGAGCGATTGCAATAGATTTGATATGTATGGAGCTTGGGCGGCTCGATTGAGTTCTTTTCGTGTCGAGGTTTGATATTTCAGGGTGATATTTCGTCGTGTGACTGTTTGTGTCAGCACGTTAAACAGGCAACGATTGCTCAATGATGCGGCATGGTCTTAGAAAAACTCATCAAGCAGGCAATAATAGCCAAGACGCTCGGTGTCGGGTTCGGCCAGTCCATAGTGCCGGAAGAACGGCGCGACCCAGGCTTCACCGAGATTGTAGATGATGCTCCAGCGCGCCAGCGCGAGATCCTGATAGCGGTCGGCCAGGCCGAGACGGCCGCAGTCGACGAAGCCCGAAAAGCCCTCGGCCGTTGCCATCAGATTGGGCAGGCAGGCGTCGCCATGGGTGACGACGAGATTTTCGCCGGCAGGGCGCTCGGCGGCAAGGCGCGGAAAGATCTCGGCGGCGCTGAGGCCGAGGCGCTCCTCGTCGAAATCGCCGTCATCGACGAGGCCGGCTTCGACGCGCGCACGGGCCGCGGCAATGCGGTTGTCGAGCCGGTGATCGAAAGGGCAGGCGGCAGGATCGAGCGCGTGCAGGCGGCGGAGCGCCTCGGCCGCAAGGGCGGCGCGGCGTTCGGGAGGCATGTCCTCGGCGGAGGCGAGGTCGCGTCCGGGAACCGCGCTCATCACGAGCCAGAGCCAGCCGTCATGCTCGGCGGTGTCGAGGACGCGGGGGCAGGGGATGTCCTGGCCGGCGAGCCAGCCGAGCCGCGCGATTTCGCCGGCGAGCTCGCTCAACGGATGAAGGCGCTCGGTCTTGACGAAGAGCGGGCTATGCCCGGCTTCGTCGAGCCGGAAGACATGGGCGTCGGACCGGCCGATGGACTGCTCCGTCCAGCGACCGCCGGCGAAACGGCGGACCCACGTCGGCGGCGTGGGCGGCGTGGCATCGATGTCAGGCATTTGCGCCGCGGCCTTCCTCAGTATTCGATTTCGGCACCGACGCCGACCGCAGCGCGGCCATCCGCGCCGACCTCGCTCTGCAGGCGCAGGCGGCGCGTCAGGTCGATATCGGCGCCGATGGCGGTGTTCTCCGGGCGTGCGCCGGCGCGGACGCCGACCCTGACGCGGTCGCTGATGTTGCGGCTCATGCCGACCGTCGGGCCGCCGGCGCCCATGCCGACGTCGAGGTCGTTGAGGCCCATGGCGCGCCGGGTCCGCTCGAAGGCGTCGGGGCCACCGCCGGCACCGGCAAGCTGAGCCACGGCCTGGGCGAGCTGCACGGCCTGGAACGGCGACAGGCCGCTGGAGGCGCGGGCGAACAGCAGGCGCGACAGGACCTCGTCCTGGGGCAGGGTGGGGGACGAGCTCAGCGTGAACTCCGGATCGGTCGCGCGGCCGGTAATGGCAATGCGCGCGGTGACTTCGGCCGCACGCGTCTCGGCGACGAAATCGAGGTCCGGAACGACGTCGGCGCCGCCGAAGGTGATCTTGCCGCGGGTGAAGTCAAGCCGCTGGGTGAGCAGCGAGAAACGGCCGCGGCGCATCTCGAAGCCGCCGGCGACGCGCGGATCGGCACTGGTGCCGGTCACGCGCAGCTGGCCGCCCAGTTCGGCGTCGATGCCGCGGCCGCGCACGAAGATGCGCTGGGGCGCGTCGATATTGAGATCGAGGGTCGCCTTGAAGGCGGGGCCGCCGCGCCGGCGCTGGCTCGCCGCCCGCTGGCGGGCGAGCTCGGCGAGCCGCGCCCGGGTCTGGGCCGGCGGCGCGACATGGCGCGCGTCGCGCAACGGTTCGGCATTGCTCGGCAGCCGGTCCGGCACGCGGATCTCGAGGCTGTTGATGTCGATCCGTCCGCCGAGCCGCGGCGCGCTGGCGGCCGGCCCCGACACCGTCAGGTCAAGGCTTGCGATCATCTCCATGACGTCGCTGGAGACAAGCTGGGCGTTGCGGGCGGAGATCCTGATGTCGGCGGGGAAGCCACGATCGCCGTCAGCGAGGACGCGGCCGGTCACGCCGATCGTGCCGCCGTTCTTGGTACGGGCGGTCAGCCGTTCGATGACGATCGCATCGCCGCGCCCGTTGATCCTGCCCTCGATGCCGGTCAGCGCGACGCCCTGGAGCGGATCGGTGAAGGAGGCATTGGACAGGGTCGCCGTGCCCTGGATGTCGGGGCGGGCCGTGGTGCCGCGCAGGCTGCCGTCGACGGCGACCCGACCGGCGACCCGCTGGCCGGTTCCGGCAAGGCTCGCATTGGCAAGGCCGGCATCGAGCGTGCCGCGCGCCTTCAGATCGAACGTCCCCTGCGGTGTCAGCGGCGCGGAGCCGTTGACGGTGAAGGCGAGCGCGGAGCCACCGGCTATCCGGACGTCGACATTGGCGCGGCTGCCTTCGGCCGCGCCGCGCGCGGTGATGTCGAGGGCCGGCACGCCGGCCGAGCGGGTCTGCGGCGCGCTGAGGCCGCGGATGGTGGCTTCGAATGGTCCGGTCGGGGTCGCGGCCGGACCCTTGAGCGTCGCCCGTGCGTCGAGCGTGCCGCGCAGGCCGGTGCCGGGCGCCACGATGTCGACCGCGGCGAGCGGCACGCGCCGGGCATTGATCACGGCGTCGAGCTCGGCGCCGACCTTGCCGCGCAGCTCGATCTCGCCGCCCTGGACGGCAATGGCCAGCCGTTCGGTGCGCACCTGGCCCTTTTCGACGAACAGCGTCGAAGGCCCGGCGAGCGCAATGCGCGCGCCCGCGCGGGCGGCGGTGAACGAGGCGAGGTCGAGGCGGGTCACGTCGCCGAGGCCGAGCTTGCCGGCCGCTGCCAGGTTGAAGCCGCGGGCGAGCGCGCTCAGGCTGATCTCGCTCGCCTCGCCGTTCGGGCGGGCGTTGAAGGCGACGCGCTGGATGGTTTCGCCGCCGGCCACCATCTGGTCGATGCCGGCCGTGCCGTTCAGCACCAGGCGACCGCCGATCATTTCCGTGCGCAGGTCGGCCTTCAGCGTACTGATCGAGGTGGTGCCGAAAGCCAGCCGCCGGCCGTCGGCGGTGAGCGCGATCTGCTGCCGGCCGCCCTCCGCATTGGCCATGACGGAGGCCTCCAGCGCGCCGCTGAGCTTCATCAGCGTCAGCGGCGTGATGTCGTCGAGGTCGCGCGCCGACACCGCGATGCGGCCGCTGGCGAGGCCGGCTTCGCTCAGCGTGCCCTGGCCCTCGGCCGAGACGCTGCCGAGCTGGGCGGTGAACTGGTCGAGCCGCCAGCCGCCGCCCTCGGCGGCGCCGCCCTTCACGTCGACGACCAGCGGCTTGCCGTTGACGTCGCCGCCGGCGGAAAGGGTGCCGGCCGGCGCCGAGACGAGGCGGTTGGCGGCAAGGGTGAGGCGCAGATCGCGGATCGGCCGGCCCTGGGCGCGGATATCGGGCGCGGTCAGGGTCACGGCGGCATCCGGGTCGTCCTTCAGGCCGGTGAGGCGGGCATTGAGGCGGGCCGAGCCGGCGAGGCGGCCATCAATTTTGGCGAGGTCGGCGAGCGTCACGTCGCCGGTCACGTCGAGCCGCGTCCGGGCGATGCCACCGTCGAGGACGGCGGTGACATGGGCGCCCGTGGCGGTCAGCCGGTTCAGCGTCATGCCCTCGCGCGAGGTCTGCGCGGTGCCGGCCAGCGACATCTGCCGGCCGACCAGCCGGTCGGCGATCGCATCGCCCAGCGACAATTCGCTGCCGCGCCCGTCGATGCGCGCGAGCACGCGCGACTGCGAGGGATCGCCTTCGAGGGCCGCCTGGACGGTGGCGCGGCCGGCGAGCCGGCGGCCGGCCATGGTGGACAGGGCGGAGAGCCTGGTGATCTCCGCCTGGACCTTGGCGTCGAGCACGCTCGCGCCGGTCCGGCCGGTCACGCCGAGGGCGAGGTTGGGAGTGGCGATGCGGGCTTCGGCGATGTCGGCAACACTCTTGTCGTCGACTGTGGCGCGCACGGTGAGCGTCGCCGTGTCGCCGAGCGCCTCGGCGAGGCCGCGATCGGCCGGCGCGACGCCAGCAGCGCGGCCGTCCATGGTGATGCGGAAGCGCTGCGGGCCGCCGGCCGCGAAGGGCTCGACGGCGAGCGTCGCACCAAGGGACTGCAGCTTCAGGCCGGGCGTGTCGAGACCGGCAAGGTCGAGCCTGCCGTCGACCCGCGGCGCGCCGACCGGTCCCTTGGCGGAGGCGTCGAAGGCCAGGCGGGCAAGCGAGGAATCGCCGCGCCGGGTGGCGCCACCGGCGGACGGCAGGGCGCGGGCGGAGACGGTGACGTCGAGGACCTGGGCGGCGTCGAGCCTGCCGGCGACCAGCAGTTCGGCGAGGTCGGAAGCAAGGCGCAGGCGCTCGATGCCGAGCGCCCCGTCGTCGGCGAAGGTGATGCCGCCGCCGAGCGTCGTGGTGCCGGCGAAGATGGTGCCGACGGCCGGCGGCAGGAGACTTTCGATATGGGCGGTCAGGTCGAGGCTGAGGCGGCGCTCGGCGCCGTTGCGGCCGAGACGGGCCTCGCCCCGCGCGTCGGTGCCGGGGCCGGCGTCGAAGGCGACCTTGCCGCGCCAGTCGTCGAGCACGCCGGCGCCCGACAGGTCGAGCTTGACCGGCGGCAGGCCGGGCAGACCCATCAGGCGCGCGACGATGCCGCCGGCCGGCTCGTCGTGCTGGAAGGAGAGGTCGAGCTGCTGGGTGGCGGGAGCAAAATGCAGCTTGACGTTGGACTGGCCGGGCGCATCGAGGCGACGGACGTCGAGCAGTGCCTGCAGGCCTTCGGAGGGGGCGCCGAGGCTGGCATTGCCCTCGGCGGAGAAGCGGGCGGCGACGCCGAGAATGGTTTCGCCCAGCGACAGCTCGCCGAGCTTGAAACGGTCCACCTGCAGCTTGACCGGTATTTCGGGGAGCAGCGGGCCGTCGGCAGGCGGCGCCTCCTCGCCCGGCTTGGGCTTGCGGACGAATTCGATCTTGCCGATTTCGAGGTTCTGCACCTCGATCCGGCCGAGCAGGAGCGCGGCGCGGCGCCAGACGAGGCGGATCCGGTCGATGCGCAGGAAGACGCCGTCGGTATCGGCGATCGAGACGTCGCGGATGGTCGCGTCCGAGGACAGCGCGCCGTCGACCGCACCGATATTGACCTTGGAGGTGGGCGTCGACAGCAGCTTGGAGATGAAGCCGGCAAGCACGCCCTGGTCTTCCTGGGCATGCGGCACGGTCGGGCGCAGCATCAGGCCGCCGACCACCAGGGCGAGCAGGGCGAAGGCGAGGCCGAGCCGGCGAAGGCCGAAGCGCCGGCCGAAAGGCTTGGAGCTTTTCGTTCGCGTCATCAGAAGGCCTGTCCGAGGCTGACATAGATGGCGTAGGCGCTCTCGCCGGTGCGGCGGGAGACGGGAACGGCGAAGTCGACGCGGATCGGTCCGATCGACGTATAATAGCGCAGGCCGAGGCCCGCGCCGATCCTCAGGCGCTCCGAACCGTCGGGGAAGGACGAGGCGAAGGCCTGGCCGATATCGACGAAGGGCACGATGCCGATCGTATCGGTGATCTTGATGCGCGCCTCGAGCGAGGCCTCGAACAGGCTCTTGCCGCCGGTGACATAGCCTTCCGGCGTGCGCGGGCCGAGGCTCTTGTAGTCGTAGCCGCGCACCGAGCCGCCGCCGCCGGCGTAGAAGCGCATGGGGGCTGGAATGTCGCGCAGCGTGCCACCGGCGATGGAAGCGAAGGCGACGCGCACGGCCAGGATGTAGCGGGCGGCCTCGTCGAGCGAATAGTAGGTCGAGGCCTGGACGCGGCCGACGCCGAAGAACGAGGGCGCGTCGCGGAACCCCTTGTAGGGCGTGAACGAAGCGATGACGCGGATGCCGCGCGAGGGATCGAGCGGCCGGTCGGTGGAATCGTAGGTGACCGAGATGGGCAGGCCGACCACGCCGTAGTTGTTGCGGCCGAGCGGGTCGATCGACTGGCCGATCTGGCCCTCGATGCCGGCCTGCACCGAGAAGGCGTCGGTGAAGCGGTGGCGGATCGCGACCGTCGCGCTGGTGACGTTGCTCGAATAGAATTCGGTGCGTTCGCGCAGGAACGAGGCGTCGATCAGCAGGTCGTTGCGGGTGCCCCAGAGCGCCGGCTTGATGAAGGAGGCGGCCAGGCGGCCGCCGAGATTTTCCGGGCGGAAGCCGCCGCGATTGGTGCCGCCGAGCCATTTCTGGTTGGCGAGCAGATAGAACAGGTCGGCGTCGAGGCGCAGCCGCTCGGCGCCGCCGAACAGGTTGCGATGGGCCCAGTAGGTGCGCAGCGCCGGGCCGTCGACGGTGGAGTAGCGCACGGAGGCGCCGAGCAGATTGGGCGGCCGCTCGGTGACCTCGACGTCGAGCGGCAGATTGCCGTCGCTGTCGAGCGCCGTGCCCTCGCGCACCCTGACGCCGCCGAGGGCCTCGATGCGCGAGACCGATTTCCTGATGTCGGCAACGGCTTTCGGCGAATAGGGGTCGCCGCGCTCGGCATAGATGAACGAGCGCACCACGGCGGGGTCGACGTTGCGGGTGCCGGAAACGCCAATGCCGCCGATGCCGGCGACCGGGCCTGGATCGACCGCCAGCACCACGTCGACCTGATGGCTGCGGTGGTCGATGACCGGCTGGCGCCTGACCACCTTGACGAAGGGGTGGCTGAGGCCGCGGAAATGGTCGGAAAGCTGGGCGGCCGCGGCGAGGAGGCCGGAGGTGCGGGCGGGATCGCCGGCTTTCAGCGTCACGATGCGCGGCGGCAGAACCGACGGCGCGAAGGGGCCCCCGCTGCGTTCGTCGATCACCTCGACGCGACCGAACTTATAAAGCGGTCCCGGATCGACCACGATATCGACGGGCACCAGGGCCCGGCCCTTGAAACGGTCGAGCCCGGGGCGCGGCGCCGGCGCGCCTTGCCGGCCGGCGGCCAGCGGCTGGCCGGCGACGACGATGGTGACGCGCGCCGCATAATAGCCCGCGCCCCACATCGCGTCGGTGATGCGCGGCAAGTCGCTTTCGGCGCGGCGCAACAATTCATCGCTGTCGGCGGGCGCCTCGTTGCGCAGACGGTAGAGTATCGAAACGTCGTTGATCGCCGCGGCGGCGTCCTTGTCGCTATCCAGGCCCTTGACCGTCACTTGATAGGCAAGGGCATTGGCGACGACTTGCGGCTGGTCGCTTCCGAATAGTCCAAAAAAACTTTGCGCGTAGGCAGAATCGTGGCCAGCAACGCCGAGTATTGCCGAAACTACGCAGAGATAGGTTCGGGATTTAGCCCGCCGCCGGAACGCCATTCACGCTTACCTTTCAACGACGATACAATGGTGGCGATGGGGTTAAATTATGACGAACAACCCTCGAATGTGAAGAATTTCGATAGCAGATCATTAATCATGTCAATCTGATGGACCGCAATTCGTGCAGTAAACACCCGTTGCTACCACGGGTTCCATGGCCTGTCCGCCGGCCGCCGGGGCGAGGCGGGACGCCATTCGCCGGTATCCGCCGTTCGGCCGATGGGCGTCAAGAAAATGCTGCTCGCCAGTTGCGCGTCGCCCATGCAGAAATCCGGCGGAGATGACAAGGCGCGCGGGCCACGCCGCCGCTACCGGGAGCACGCCATGCAGAGCCTTCATTCGGGCGGGACGATCGGCGCCCTCGTGATTGGCGCCATCGTCCGACACGGTGACCGGCCGGCCATTTCCGACGGCACGGTCAGCTGGTCCTATCGCGAGCTCGGGGCGGCGATCGGGCGCTTCATCACCGTCTATCGGTCGATGGGCCTGAAAAAGGGCGATGCGCTCTCGGTTCTCGCCGGCAACCGCGCCGAATCCTGGGCTGCGATGTGCGCCGGGCTGATCATGGGCCTGCGCTACACGCCGCTGCATCCGCTCGCCGCCGAGGACGACCAGGCCTTCATCGTCGAGGATGCCGAAATCGACATCCTGATCGTCGACGGCGGAAAGTTCGGCCCGCGCGGCCAGGCGATCCGGGCGCGCGTGCCGACGCTGAAGCACCTGATGTCGTTCGGACCGATGGAGGGCGTGCGCGACATTCTGGCCGCGGCCGCCGCCGCGGAACCCGCGCCGCTCGTCGACGAGAGTGAAGCGGAGGATATCGGCTGGCTCGCCTATACCGGCGGCACGACCGGCCGGTCGAAAGGCGTGATGCTGCCGCACCGCGCCGTGGTCACCATGACGCTCCTGCTCTATGGCGACTGGGACTGGCCGGCCGAGATCCGCTATCTCGCGGCAACCCCGATCAGCCACGCCGCCGGCGTCACCATCTATCCCGTGATGTATCGCGGCGGCTATGTCCGCCTCGTCCAGGGCTTCGACGCGGAAACCTATTGCCGGATCGTTGCCGAGGAGCGCATCACCGCGACCTTCCTGGTGCCGACGCTGATCTATGCGCTGATCGACCAGCACGAGGTGCGGGCACGCCACGACCTCTCCTCGCTCGACATGATCGTCTATGGCGCGGCGCCGATGTCGCCGGACCGGCTGAAGGAGGCGATGAGCCTGTTCGGTCAGGTTTTCGTGCAGCTCTACGGTCAGACCGAGGCGCCGCAATGCATCACCACCCTGCGCAAGATCGACCACGACCTTGCGCGGCCGGAGCGGCTCGGCTCGTGCGGCCGGCCGAGCCCCTTCGTCGACGTCAAGCTGTTCGATCAGGACATGCGCGAGGTGGCGGTGGGCGAGCCCGGCGAGATCTGCGTGCGCGGGCCGCTGGTCATGTCGGGCTACTGGAAGCGGCCGGACGCGACGGAGGAGACCCTGCGCGGCGGCTGGCTCCATACCGGCGATGTCGCGGTGCGCGACGCCGACGGCTATCTCTACATCGTTGACCGCACCAAGGACATGATCATCTCGGGTGGCTTCAACATCTATCCGCGCGAGGTCGAGGATGCGCTGATGGCGCATGCCGCCGTCGCCTCGGCCGCGGTGATCGGCATTCCCGACGAGAAATGGGGCGAGGCGGTGACCGCCTTCGTCGTGCTGAAGCCGGGCGCAGCCGCGGGGGCGGAAGAGCTGCAGGCGCATGTGAAGGCGCTGCGCGGCGCGCCCTGGTCGCCGAAATCGGTCCAGTTCGTCGACGCCATTCCCGTGACCGGGCTCGGCAAGATCGACCGCAAGGTGCTGCGCGCGCCCTATTGGGAAGGACGCCGGCGCGGCGTCGCGTGACGGCGGGACGGTCGCGCCATCCGGCGCGGGGCATAGTATGAAGATCGCGGTGCGGGCAGCGATTCGGTGCTGGCGGCGCCGGCCACCAAGGCCGCGCCGGCATGGCTGGGATCTCCTGTGGAGGACGGGAGGGACGGTCCACCGCCCCCGCCGGCCGTGATATCGTGCCGGCCGTTCGGCGCTATGCGAGGTGGAATGAAAGTCGGCATCGAGCTCGGGATGACATCGGCGGGCGAGCCCGCCAGGCTCGATCTGGAGGAGCTGCTTTCAACCCGCCTGCTGGTGCAGGGCAATTCCGGGTCCGGCAAATCGCACCTGCTGCGCCGGCTCTTGGAGCAGAGCGCCCCCTGGGTGCAGCAGGCCATCATCGATCCGGAAGGAGATTTCGTCTCCTTTTCCGAGCGCTTCGGCCATACCGTGGTCGATGCCGAGCGCTCGCCCGGCGAACTGCAGCGGATCGCCAACCGCATCCGCCAGCACCGGGCCTCCGTCGTGCTCAATCTCGAAGGCCTCGACGCCGAGGAGCAGATGCGCTGCGCGGCGGCCTTCCTCAATGGCCTGTTCGACGCCGACCGCACGGTCTGGTTCCCGATGCTGATCGCGGTCGACGAGGCGCAGCTGTTCGCCCCGGCCGTTGCCGGCGAGGTCGCCGACGATGCGCGCAAGGCTTCCCTCGGCGCCATGACCAATCTGATGTGCCGCGGCCGCAAGCGCGGCCTGGCCGGCATCATTGCCACACAGCGGCTCGCCAAGCTCGCCAAGAATGTCGCCGCCGAAGCCTCGAACTTCCTGATGGGGCGCACCTTCCTCGACATCGACATGGCGCGGGCGGCCGACCTGCTCGGCATGGAACGCCGCCAGGCCGAGGCCTTCCGCGATCTCGAACCGGGCCAGTTCGTGGCGCTCGGGCCCGCCCTGTCGCGCCGCCCTCTGCAGGTGCGGATCGGCAGCGTCGACACGGCCGGCCGCTCGGGCCGGCCCTCGCTGATGCCGCTGCCGGAAACGCCGCGCGACGCGCTCGAGGACCTGATCTTCGACCCGGCGGGCGACGTGCTGCCCATGCCGACCCCCAATCCGGCGCGGGCGATCGCCACCGCCGAGCTGATGCGGCGCATCGAGACGGGCCGGATGCCGGAGACGGGCGCGGAGCCGGAAACCGATCCGCGCTCGGAGGAGGAGCGGCAGGCGCTGATCGACGGCATCTACGCCGAGCTGCTGTCGGATCCCGAGGCCGCGTTCCGCCCGGTGCCGCTGCTCTACCAGGATTTCCAGTTTCATTGCCGCCTGAAGAAGCTCGGCACGTTCGGCCAGGACATGTCGTCGTTCCGCCGGCGCCTTGCCCTGGCGCGCGCCGGCATCACGGCCGAAGAGGGCGATGCCGCCTGGCAGCAGGTGCTCTCCGTATCGGAAAGCCTGCCGGAGGAGATGCAGGGCGTCTTCCTCATGATCGCCCGGGCGGCGCGCGAAGGTGCGGTCTGCCCGCCTGACGAGGCGCTCGCGCGCGCCTATGGCAGCCATTCGCCGTCACGCGGGCGCTGGCTCCTGACCTATATGGCCGAGCAGGGGCTCATTCGCAGCGAAGCCGATTTCCGGGGCAACCGGACGGTGGCGATCGCCGGCGTCGGCTGGCGCACCGCCGCCGGCAGCCCGAAGACGGCGGGCAAGCCTGCGGCGCCGGCCTCGAAACTCGCCTCGGCCCAGGCGCTCATTCTGGGGTTTGCCGGCAGCGGGCGGACCGGTGACGAGGCGGCCGGAGACATGCATCCGGACGAACCGGATCCGGACGAGGGGCATCCGGGCGAGGGCACGGTCGCGGCCGAATAGCCCGCACCGGCGCCGGACGGCGCGTCCCGTCCGTCACGTGAGAAGAGGCGGGCGCCGGCATGGCTGAACGGCAGACAGCATCGCAGATCTTCCTCTGGGTCGTCGCCGTCGGCTTCTTCATGCAGATGCTCGACTCGACGATCGTCAACACGGCGCTGCCGGCGATCGCGGCGAGCCTCGGCGAAAACCCGCTGCGCATGCATTTCGTGGTGATCGCCTATTCGCTCACCATGGCCATGCTGATCCCCGCTTCGGGCTGGATCGCCGACCGCTTCGGCACGCGCCAGGTGTTCATGGCGGCGATCATCCTGTTCACCGTCGGCTCGGTCGGCTGCGCCATGTCGCGCACGCTCACCGAGCTCGTGCTGACCCGCATCGTCCAGGGCTTCGGCGGCGCCATGCTGCTGCCGGTTGGCCGGCTGGCCGTGATGCGCGCCGTGCCGCGCGAGGAATTCCTGCCGGCCATGAGCTTCATCGCCATTCCCGGCCTGCTCGGGCCGCTGATCGGTCCGACGCTCGGCGGCTGGCTGGTGCAGGTCGCCTCCTGGCACTGGGTATTCCTCATCAACGTGCCGATCGGCATCATCGGCTGCATCCTGACCTATACCCATATGCCCGACAGCCGCGCCGCCTCGATCGGCCGGTTCGATTTTGCCGGCTATCTCATGCTGTCGGTCGGCATGGTCGCGCTGTCCTTCTCGCTGGACGGCCTTGCCGGGCTCGGCATGGAGCACGCGACGGTGCTGCTGCTCCTGGTGTTCAGCATGGCGCTGATCATCGCCTACGGCCTGCATGCGCAGCGCCGGCCCGATCCGCTGTTCCCGCTCTACCTGTTCAAGATCCACACCTATTCGGTCGGCCTGCTCGGCAATCTCTTCGCGCGGATCGGTTCCGGCGCCATGCCCTTCCTGATGCCGCTGCTCCTGCAGGTCTGCCTTGGTTACAGCGCCATGGATGCCGGCATGATGATGCTGCCGGTGGCGGCGGCCGGCATGTTCGCCAAGCGCATCACGCCGCCGCTGATCCGCTCCCAGGGCTATCGGCGAGTGCTGGTCGGCAATACCCTGCTGCTCGGTCTCATGATGATGAGCTTCGCCCTGGTCACGCCGGGACAGCCGCTCTGGATCAGGCTGATCCAGCTCGGCGTGTTCGGCATGCTCAATTCGCTGCAGTTCACCGCCATGAACACGATCACCCTGCGCGACCTCGACAGCGACGGCGCCGGCAGCGGCAACAGCCTGTTCTCGATGGTGCAGATCCTGGCCATGAGCCTCGGCGTCACGGTGGCCGGCGCCCTGCTCGCGACCTTTGTCGGCATGTTCGGCAGTTCCGGCCCGGCGGGCACCCTGCCGGCCTTCCAGGCGACGTTCCTGTGCATCGGCCTCATCACCTGCGCATCGGCCTGGATCTTCTTCCAGCTCGCGCCCGAGATCCGCGGCGCCAAGGAACACGATGATCCGGCCGATGTGAGCTGAGCCGGAGCGGCCATTCGCCGTGTGCGCTGGCGCATGAACCGCCGCCGGTTTTCCTGCCACTCATGGGGACACGGAGCCGCGCAGGGCGGCTCAAGTCCCGGAGGGGCGGTCATGGTGGCTATCGATCTCTCGTCCAAGCGCAGCTCTGCATCGGCCAACGCCAGGCCCGCCGCGGGCTTCGACCGGTCGGTCGCCCGGCGCGACCTGCGCTTCGTCAGCCTCGACCGCCGCGGCGGCCGGCCCGTGCCGCATCAGCCGCAGGGCGGCCGCGTCGCCCTTGGCTGGGTGCGCGCCTTCCTGCGGGAAGGGCTCTGAAGCCGCCGGACGCTCCGTCGCTGCCGGCTGGCCGGCTCAGCTCTGCAGGCCGAGCGCGGCGCGTCCCGCTCCAAGCAGGATGGTGTCGCTCTGCGGCGAGTGGACGCGGGCGCAGAGCACGTCGCGCAAATGCCGCTCCAGCGGATTGGCGCGGCTGAGGCCGGGATTGCCTGTCAGCGCCACGGCCTTTTCGACGGCCGCGATGGCATTGGCGCTGATGAGGTGCTTGGCGAGATAGCTTTCGTGGACGGGCGGCGGCGTGCCCTGGTCGACCCTCTCGGCCAGTCCGAACAGCATGGTGTTGGCGAGAAGGAGCGCCTCGATCTCGCCGACGGCTTCCTGCATGCGCGGCAGGCTCGACAGTGGCGCGCCGAGATTGGCCGGCGTCCGGTTCTTCAGGAAACCGATGAGCCAGTTCCGGGCGGCGCGGGCGACGCCGTCATAGACCGCGGCGAAGAGCAGGACGGGCCAGGCGGCCGACGCCGCGTCGGGCACTCCCCACTCGGCCGGACGCCTGATGTCGACCGCGTGGTCCGCGGGGATGACGACGTCTTGCAGCAGGACGTCGTGGCTGCCGCTCGCCCGCATGCCCAGATGATCCCAGGTCTCGACGATCGAGAAGCCGGGCGTGCCGCGCGGCACCAGGAAGGCGCCGACGCGCGGCTCCGGCTCGTCGGTCCTGGCCCAGACGGCGTTCCAGGCCAGGATCGGCACGCCGGTCGAGAAGATCTTGTGGCCCGAAATCGACCAGCCGCCGGCCACCCTGCGTGCGGTGGTCGCCGGCAGCCCGCCGCGCATGGGCGTGCCGAGCGCCGGCTCGACCCTGAGATTGTTGGCGAAGGCGCCCTCGGTGACGGCGGAACGGGCGACGCGGGCGCGCATCGCCTCCGGCCAGCGCGGGTTCTGCCGGAGCTGGGCGTGGAAGTGATATTGCTGGGCGAGCACCAGGGCGGTCGACGGCTCGCCCTCGGCGATGGCGGCGACCACCGCAACGGCCTCGGCAAGACCGGCCTCGCCGCCGCCATGGGCGCGCGCTGTGACGAGGCCGGCAAGGCCGGCCCGCCTGAGCGCTTCAATATTGGCGAGGGGAAAGCTGGCCGCCGCGTCGTGCGCGGCGGCGGTCCGAGCAAAATCCCGGGCGATTACCCGGGCGATTGCCCGAGGTTCGCTTGAATGATCGGCGCGGCCGTCCATGGCGGGGCGGGTCAGGCCGCCTTGGCACGCCGGCCGGCGGCCGCGGCACCCTCCGCCGGCTTCGCCTTCTCGGCGCGCGGCTTGACGAGGTTGACGCCGCCGGAGATTGCCTGCGGCTTGCGCAGCAGATTGAGGATCGGACAGAACCGTTCCACCGCCTCTTCAAGCTCGGCGATGGCCTTGGCGCTCGCCGGCGAGACGATGTGCACGACATAGGCGATGTCGTGCGGGTGGACCGGCAGGTGCGGATGGTCGGGGTGGGAGGCGCGGGCGTCGATCGTGCCGCTGACCTCCACCTCCAGCGATTCGATCGGAACCTTCTGCAGCGCCGCCTGGATCAGGTAGCTGTGGGTGAGACAGCTGCCGAGCACGCCGAGCTGCAGCTCGGGCGAACTCGGCCCGAGATCGTAGCCGGCGAAATCGGGCGGACTGTCGGTGACGACCTGGAAGTCGCGGATGCGGATGCGGCGGATGCCGCTGCGGCCTTCGGCGCTCACCCTTGCTGCGAGCGGCTGGGGGCCGAGCTCGCCCTTGTCGATGCGCGCCTTGCGCGTCAGCACCGCGCCGCGCTTCTCGGCGAGATAGTCGTTGAGATCGGTCATGGACGTCTCCTCGGCTTTCGGAATGGTTTGGTCTTCACCAGGTCGCATCGAGGCCGAGCAGGCCGAGCACCTCGTGGCGCAGCTTGGCAAGATGCGGATCGCCGCGATGGCGCGGATAGGGCCGGTCGACCGCGATCTCGGCCTTGATGCGGGCGGGGCGGTCGGACAGCACCACCACCCGCGTCGCCATGAACAGCGCCTCCTCGACGTCATGCGTGACCAGCAGGGCGGTGAAGCCGGCCCGTTGCCACAGGGCGACGATCTCCGACTGCATGGCGAGGCGGGTGAGGCTGTCGAGCTTGCCGAGCGGCTCGTCGAGAATGAGCAGGCTCGGCTCGTTGACGAGCGCGCGCGCCAGCGCGACGCGCTGGGCCATGCCGCCCGACAGCTGGTGCGGATAGGCCTTGGCGAAGGCGGCGAGCCCGACGAGCCGCAAGGCCTCGTCGACACGGTGGCGCTGGCTGCGGATCAGGCCCTGCGCCTCGAGGCCGAGCGCGACATTGTCGAAGACGGTCCGCCACGGGAACAGCGTCGGATCCTGGAACACGACGACCCGCGACGGATCGGGCCGGTCGATCGGGACGCCGTCGCTGACCAGGCGGCCCGATGTCGGCGGCTCGAGGCCGGCGACCAGGCGCAGCAAGGTCGACTTGCCGCAGCCCGAGGGGCCGAGCAGGGCGACGAATTCGCCCGGCGCAACGGCAAGGTCGATATGGTCGAGCACCGGCAGCGGCTGGCCCTCGAGGGCGAAGCGGTGCGAGACGTCATGGATGCCGAGGCGGGCGCCGGTCGGCGGCGCCTCGGTCCGGATCGCGGCGGCGCTCACCATTTGACGATGCCCTTCTGCCAACCGAGCAGGCGGTCGCGCAGCCGGAACAGCAGCGTGATCAGCGTCGAGCAGACCAGCGTCATGACCAGGAGCGCAGCGTACATGTTGGCATAGGCGGCCCAGCCCTGGGCCCATTGCAGGTACCAGCCGAGGCCGGCCTTGACGCCCAGCATCTCCGCGACGACGAGCACGGCGAAGGATGCACCGAGGCCCATGAACAGGCCGACGAAGACATGCGGCATGGCGGCGGGAATGGCGACCTTGAAGATCAGGAAGCGCCTGCCGGCACCGAGCGTGCGGGCGACGTCGTAGTAGGCGCTCGGCACCGCGGCGACGCCGGACCAGGTCAGGATCGTGGTCGGAAAGGCGGTCGCCAGCGCGACCAGGAAAACGCTGGCGCTCCAGCTCGAGGGAAACGCGAAGAAGGCGATCGGCAGCCAGGCGGTCGCGGGCAGCGGCCCGACGAAGCGCAGGACCGGGTGGACCCAATAGCCGATGCGCTGCGACCAGCCGATCGAGACGCCGAGAACGAAGCCGGCAAGCGCGCCGAGAACGTAGCCGGTGGCATGCAGGCGCAGCGAATGGACGAGGCTGAGGCCGAGCTTGGCATAGTCGTCGGTGAAGACCTCGACCAGCGCCTGGGGCGGCGGGAAGAAGGGCTGCGGCAGGATCTCGCTCTTGGCCGCCAGCAGTTCCCAGGTCGTGAGGAAGAGCGGGAAGACGACGAGCCACGGGCCGAGATGGGCGAGCCGGGCGGCGGTGCGGCCGGTCGCGGCGGTGGCGAGCACCGCCGCGGCGAGGCCGAGCCCGGTCAGCGCGAAGGCACCGGCGACCAGCGTGGTGCGCGACCAGTCGCCGGTATCGGGCAGTCCGTAGGTGAGGCCGGCGAGGGCGAGCCAGACCGTGCTCGCGGCAAGGCCGGTCGCCCAGAGCCGGGGCGGCGCGCCGGCGCGCGCGGGCCGGCCGGCGGCTGCGTCGATGGCTGCGGTGTTGATGGCCGTCATGACGTCAGCTCAGCACGTCGGCATAGACGCGGTCGGCGAAGCGGGCCGAGTCGGTGTTCGGCTTGAACACGGCGACCGCCTTCAGCTCGTCGGCATAGAGCCGGAGCTGCGCCTTCAGGTCGTTGCCGATCGGGTGGTTGCCATGGGTGTGGTAGCGCACCAGGGCCGTGAGATCCTCGATCGGCGAGTTGGGCGGGGCGAAGCGCGAGAAGATGCGCGCGGAAATCTCGGGATGATGGACGAGATAGTCCTGCGCCTCGATGGTCGCGGCGGTCAGGGCGCGGGCGACCGCGCGTTCCGAGCGGATCAGGCTGCCCCGAATGCCGAGAATGCAGCAGGTGCGTTCGGCGAATTCGCCGTGGAGGTTGGACGAGATTTCGGTGAACTTGCCGTCCTTCAGCCAGGCGAAGGTCTTCGGATCGGCATCGGCGAGCGCATGCGCCTCGCCCTTCTCGACCGCCGCGCGCAGGAGCTCGCCGGGAAACTGGCGCCATTCGACGTCGCGTTCGGCATCGATGCCGAGCTTATGGAACTGGATGGCGAACAGGTTCTTGGTCGGCGCGGTCATGTCGGCGACCGCGATGGTCTTGCCCTTGAGATCGGCGAGCTGGCGGATGCCGGAAGCGGTGGGCGCCAGCAGCCGCATGCAGCCGCCATGGGTGCCGGCGGTGATCTTGACGTCGAAACCCTGTTCGAGGGGTTTCAGCCAGCGCAGCGCCATGCCGACGCCGGCATCGGCCTTGGCGGTCGCGATGGCCTCCAGGAGCTGGTCCGTCGAGCCGCCGAAATTGATCAGTTCGACGTCGAGATTGTATTTCTCGAAGATCCTCTGCTCGACACCGACGAGCGGGCCGGAAAGGCAGATGGAGCTGGCGTTCCAGGCCAGCTTCAGGGCGCGCCTCTGGGGCAGCCGCTCGAGAGGCGGGGCGCCGGCATCGCCCTGGTTCGCCGAAGCCGGCGTCACGCACATGGTCTCGCGGGCGAGGCGGTCGAACGCCTCGACATCGAAGCTCGCGGAGGGCAGGGCCCTGGCCGAGAGGCTGGCGAGCGTTCCCAGCGCGCCGGCGAGGCCGAGGCTCGTGACGACGCGACGGCGCGACAGGACGGCGCCCGCAGCAAGAGCGGATTGTGTTTCGGACGGCTGGTCGGACACGATGGTAAGCTCCGGTCGGTTCATGCCCGGCAAGATCGACAAAGAAATCCCGTTCGCCGGGCGAGGCCGACGGCGGTAACGTGCATCTTTTCGACGTGCGAGCGCGCGGTGAATAGTTCCGCTCTGAGGTCTTATTCTCGAATAAACCGTTGGATGGTCAATAGAGCGCTCTTTCGAATTGGGCGACTGCTGGAGGAGCCGGATCCTGCGGGGCCGGCGCCCGGGAGAATGCGGACCCGGCCGATGCATCGCCTCCCGATGCGGCTCACGCGGCGGCGCGGCGCGCCGCGAGCGCGCGGGTGAGCGGGATCAGCGTCCGGCCATAGTCGACGGCGTCGGCGTGGGGCTCGAAGCCGCGGATCAGGAAGGTCGTGACGCCGAGGTCGTAATAGTCGATGAGCGCTTCGGCGACCTGTTCGGGCGTGCCCACCAGGGCGGTGGAATTGCCACGCGCGCCGGTCAGGGCGGCCATGCCGGTCCACAGCCGCCGGTCGAGCCGCGGGCCGCGGGCGGCCGCCTCGAGCAGGCGGAGCGAACCGGAATTGACCGGCTCGCGGCTGCGGGCAAAGCCGGTCTGGTGGATGAGCGCGGTGGCGCGTTCCAGGAACTCGTCGGCACGCTTCCACGCACGCTCCTCGGTATCGGCCAGAATCGGGCGGAGGGACAGGCTGAAGCGCGGGCGACGGCCGTGGACGGCGGCCGCCGCGCGCACCCGGGCGGTGAGCTCGCGCACCTGGTCGTGGGTCTCGCCCCAGAGCGCATAGATGTCGGCGTGGCGCCCGGCGACCGGGATCGCGGCGTCGGACGCCCCGCCGAAATAGATCGGGATATGCGGCTTCTGGACCGGCTTGACCGTCGAGAAGGCGCGCTCGAACCGGTAGAAGCGGCCCTCGTGGTCGAACGGGGTCTCGCTCGTCCAGGTCCGCTTGACGACGTCGAGATATTCGTCGGTGCGGGCGTAGCGCTCGTCCTTCGTCAGGAAATCGCCGTCCTGGCGCTGTTCGGCATCGTCGCCGCCGGTGATGATGTGAACCGCCACCCGGCCGCGCGTGAACCGGTCGAGGGTGGCGAACTGGCGGGCCGCGAGCGTCGGCTGGGTGAAGCCGGGCCGATGCGCGATCATCAGGCCGAGCCGGCTGGTCGCCGCTGCGGCATGGCCGGCGACCAGAATGCTTTCGGGCGAGGTCGAATGGAAGGCGACGAGCGCCCGGTCGAAGCCCGAGGCCTCGTGGGCGCGCGCGACCTTTTCGACGTGATCGATGTCGATGACGGGCCCCTGCGCGGGAATGATCTCCGAGCTTTCACGGGTCGCGATATAGCCGATGAATTCAATCGTCATGAGGTGCTCCGATGCGCCGCGAGATGAGAAGCTGAAGCCAGGCAGGTTCAGGGCCCATCATGAGGCGTGGCGACTGGAGAGTGTTTTCGAAGTTTCAGGTCCGGGCAGAAGGAAACCTGCGTCCTGCAGGGCTGCCGCGCTGCGATGTTTCTCCGTTGCTGAAAGCCGAGGCGGGCGCCAGGATGAGCGCCGTCCCAACACGCGAAAGACCTCCGCGCAGGAGGCGGGACCGGCCGCGACGGCCATCACAGGGGAGCGGAGAGGCATGGGCAGGCGCGAGCCGGTGGACGTGGTGGTGGTCGGCGCGGGGTTTGGCGGGGCGGCCTTTGCCTGGCGCCTCGCGACGCGGCGGCCGGATCTCAGGATCGTGGTGCTGGACCGCGGCGGCCCGCCCCACTACGCGGCCATGCCGATGCAGACGCCCGGCTGGCAGCGCGCCTTTCTCGGCTCATGGGCAACCTCGCCCAATCTGCGGCTCGCCGCGGGCGCTGTCGCGCCCTCCGCCGACTATCCGGTCGATGACGCCGATTCGGCCTTCAAGCCGCTCATGTGGAACGGCTTCGGCGGTTCCACCGTCACCTGGGCCGCGCATTTTCCGCGCCTGCACCCGTCGGACTTCCGCACCCGCTCGCTCGACGGCGTCGGTGACGACTGGCCGTTCGATTATGCCGATCTCGAGCCCTATTACGACCTCAACGACGCGCGCATGGGCATTGCCGGCCTTGCCGGAGATCCAGCCTATCCGCCGAAACCGGCGCGTCCCATGGCGCCGGTCGCGCCCGGGCGCATGGGCAATCTCGCGGCCGAGGCCTTCGACCGGCTCGGCTGGCACTGGTGGCCGGTCGATGCTGCGATCAATACGGTGCCTCATGGCGGGCGTCCGGCCTGCAATTATTGCGGTCCCTGCCTGACCGGCTGCGTGACGCGCGCCAAGGCTTCCGTCGACCAGACCTACCTTGCCGATGCCGTGGCGGCCGGGGTCGTGCTGCGCGGCGGCGCGGTCGTGACCGAGATCGAGCTCGGCGGCGGCCGGGCGACCGGCGTGCGCTACCGCGACGCCGACGGCACCGAGACCCTGCAGCCGGCGGCCGCCGTGGTGATCGCCGGCAATGGCATCGGCACCGCGCGCCTGATGCTCGCCTCCGGCCTGACGGGACCGGCACTCGGGCGCAACCTGATGTTCCACGGCGCGGCCTATGTCCGGGGCCTGTTCGACCGGGAGCTGGACGGGCCGGTCGGGCCGGGCGGCTGTGCCATCTACAGCCACCAGTTCTACGAGACCGACCCGGCGCGGGGCTTCGTGCGCGGCGTGCACCTGCAGGTGACCCGCGAGAACCCGCTGATGACCCAGGCGACCCGTCTCGCCGAGCCCTGGGGCGCCGAATCACATGCGCAGGTCCGCGCCGAGTTCGGCCGGTCGATGGCGGTCCTGGTACTGAACGAGGACCTGCCGGAAGCGCATAACCGGGTGTCGCTCACCGACCGGATCGAGGCCGACGGCATGCCCGGCGTGAAGGTCGACTACAAGGTGTCGGAACACACGCGCAAAGCCCTGGATTTCGGCCTGGACCGGGCCGAGGAGGTGCTGCGCGCGGCCGGCGCGGTGGCGACCGTGCGGGTGGATCTTGCCCCCTATACCGGCTGGCACCTGCTGGGCACGGCCCGGATGGGAAGCGATCCCGCGACCTCGGTGACCGACGGTCGCGGTCGCTGCCATGGTGTCGCCAATCTCATCGTGGCTGATGGCAGCCTGTTTCCAACCGTGGGCGCGGTGAATCCCGGCTCGACCATAGGAGCACTGGCACTGCGCATAGCCGACGATCTTGCGAGGGACATGGCATGAACGGCGCCTTTTCCGACGGCTTTCTCGATGCGGTCATCGATACGCTCCTGCCGGGCGAAGCCGAATCGGCGTCCGGATCGCCCCTGCCGACGGCGACCGGGGCGGGCCTGGCCGGCCGGGATTACGGCGAGCGCCATGCGGCGGTGCTGACGGCGATCCACGCCGAGGCGGTCAGTGACCGGGCCTTCGTCACCGCGGCGCCGGCCGAGCGGCACCGGATCCTGGCCGAGGTCGAGAAACGCGCCTTCGAGCCGTTCCGCGCGCTGGTCCAGGAGGTTGCCGCCGACTATCACGACCAGCCGGCGGTTCTCCATGCCTATGGCTGGCGCAGCGAGCCGCCGCAGCCCGGCGGCCACAGGATCGCGCCGGCCGACGACGCGACGGCCGCGCGGCTCGCACGCGTGGTGGCCCGTGGCCAGATCTTCCGGGTGGTGCCATGACCCCGTCGGCGTTCCCGAACTTCCGCCCCTTCGAGCTCGATGTCGGCGAGGCGCGCATCGCCGGGGTGATCGGCGGCGAAGGGCCGCCGGTGCTGCTGCTGCACGGCTATCCGGAAACGAGCCTTGCCTGGCGCCATATCGCGCCGGTGCTCGCCCAGTATCATACGGTCGTGGCGACGGACCTGCGCGGTTATGGCGACAGCGTCGGGCCGGTGGGAGCCTCGCCGGAAGCCTATTCCAAGCGCGTGATGGCGCAGGACCAGATCGCGGTCATGGCCCATCTCGGCTTCAAGCGTTTTGCCGTGGTCGGCCACGACCGCGGCGCGCGGGTCGGCTATCGCATGGCGCTCGACGCCCCCCATGCGGTGTCGTGCTTCACCTCGCTGACGGTGATCCCGACCGCCGACATGTGGCGCAAGGCGGACCGGGCCTTCGGCCTTGCCGCCTATCACTGGTTCCTGCTGGCTCAACCGTACGACATGCCGGAGCGGCTGATCGGCGCCGATCCCGACTTTTTCCTCGAGGTGACGCTGCAGCGGATGGCGCTGTCGCCGTCCGCCTATGCCGATGCACTCGAGCCCTATGCCCAGGCGTTCCGCAAGGCCGAGGTACGCCACGCCATGTGCCAGGACTACCGCGCCGGCGCCAGCATCGATCTCACCCACGACCAGGTCGATCTCAGCGATGGCCGCAAGCTGCGCTGTCCGGTGCTGGTGCTCTGGCCGGAGCATAATGCCCCGGCGGTGCCGCCGCTTGACACCTGGCGGCCCTGGGTCGGCGCGCCGGTCTTCGGCAGGCCGCTTCCGGGCTGCGGCCACCTCCTGCCCGAGGAGGCGCCGGACGCGGTGCTGGCCGACCTGGTGCCGTTCCTGAGCGATGCCGGCGCGTGAGCGGCGGCCGGCGAAGGCGGCGCCGCCGCGGAGACGTCAGCGTGGCGCCGGCCTCTCGATATTGAGCGGCGCGCAGTTGCGGTGCCCAGCCTCCATGCAGGCAAGCACCCGGGAAGAGGCCTGCAACTGGTCGAAGACGACGTAGGTGGTGATGCCGAGAATGATCACGGCAATGGCGGCGCCGATGTTCTGGCGCATGCGCACCCGCTCGTCCCACGCGTTGAAGCCGCTGGGCGGCGGGTTGTCCGCCGGGCGCGTGGCATCGGACCAAGTCTGCCAGCTTGGCCCGCGCGGCTTGTCCGATCTCGTTCGCTCGTCGTAACGCATGGCGCTCCGACCCTCGTCGATGCAGCCGCGGGCCCGACCCGTCCGGTCCGGCCGCAAACGGCCTCGTGTGGCATTGTAGCGCAGCCTCGCCGGTTGTCACGGTGGCGTTTTCGACCCATTGCAGCGCATCAGCCCGGCCGACCTGGTCGTTGCGTCGCGTCGCGGCCCGGTCGATCATTGCACCCAAGGGAATCGGCTCAACAGCATCGGACCATTGCATGATCGCCAAGCTGGTCGCCGCGGCGCTGCTCCTCGTCAATGGCGCCCTGCACATTGCCGAATATGCGCTGGTGCCGCCGAGCCTGCCAGTCATGATCACGGCGGGTTTCGGAGCCGTCTACGGCGCGCTGGGTCTCATTCTTCCCTTCGGTGGCCGCCGCCTTCTGGTCATCGCCCAGGTCATCTCGGCGATCGGCGGCTTCATGGCCGTGTCGAGCGTCTGGCAGGATCTGCAGCCGATGACCTTCTGGATCGCCGGTTTCGTGATGCTCGATCTCGCGGTCATCTGGTTCTGCGCCTGGGCCAAGGCCGAGCTCGCGGCCGAATAGCCACCGGCCCGGGCCTCAGCGATCGGCCAGCAACTGCCTGTATTTGGCGATCTCGGCCGGAATCAGCGCGGCCAGATGCGCCGGCGTCGTCTCGTCCGGCTCGGGCGCTGTCGAGGCGAGCTCGGCGAAACGCTTGCGCAGGCTTTCGCTGGCCATGGCCTGGCGAATGGCCGCGTTGAGGCGCCGGACGATCGGCTCGGGCGTGCCCTTGGGAGCGAACAGCGCATTCCAGCCCTGGGCCTGGAAGGCGGCAAGGCCGGCCTCGGCGGAGGTCGGCACATCGGGCAGGATCGCGAGACGGGCGGGGCCGGCCACCGCGAGCGCCCGCGCTTCGCCGGCCTGGACCTGCGAGCCGAGCGAGGTCGCCGCGTCGCAGACACCGTCGATCTGGCCGGCAAGGAGATCCTGCATCGCCGGAGCGGCGCCGCGATAGCCGACCAGGGTCACCTCCACCGCCGCAGCCTGGATGAAGCTGCGGCAGATGAGATAATTGGACGAGCCGACCCCGGCGTGGCCGAGCGTCGCGCGCCCCGGATTCGCCTTGGCATAGGCGATGAACTCGGCGAGCGTGCGCGCCGGATGGGTCTTGCGCACGGCGAGCAGGGGCGAGGTCTTCGCCACCAGGCCGATCGGCACGAAAGCGTCGGGGCCGTATCGCAGGTCCGGATAGATCGAATAGGCCGCGGCATTGGTGCCGGTATTGCCGATCACGATCGTGTAGCCATCCGGCTCGGCGCGCGCGGCACGGGCGAGCGCGAGGGTTCCGCCGGCGCCGCCGGCATTTTCCGTGACGATCCGCTGGCCGAGGGCATGGCTCAGCTCCTCGGCGACCACCCGGGCAATCACATCCGACGTGCCGCCGGCGGCAAACGGCACGATCATCAGGATCGGCCGGGCCGGATAGCCGTCGTCGGCGCGCAGGTCGGGAGCTGCCGCTACGGCAGCGGCAAAAACGAAGGCGGCAAAGGCAGCGGGCCAGAGGCGCATCGGCTGTTGTCTCCGGTTGGGGCCATGCCAAGCATTGGCAGCATCGCCCGCCAATGCCCAGATCGGGTCATCGCTGATGCGCGATGCCCATGGGACACGACGCCAATTCCCGGACGCGCCCTGGGGAGAAGGGCGGCTTTTTGCCCTGTCCGGCCGGCGTGGGCCGTTCCGCGGCTGGCGCTCGGCGGCGTCTCATGTCATCAGGGAGCCCATCGCAACCTGCCCAAAAGGTCCATGTCAGAACCCGTCCGCACCCGACGCGTCTATCTTCTCACCGGTTACGAACCGCTTGGGCCGGCAGCCCATCATCATCGTTTCGATCGCGAGATCAGGCGATTCGAGAAGACATGGTCGGTCCGGGCGGAGGTCGGGCCCATGACGCTGCACGATGGCCGGCCGGTGGCGTCCTGGCCGGTCACGCTCAGCGGACCGGACTGGCAGACCAGGACCGACGTCCGGCTGCTGCGCTGGGACGACGTCATTGCCGAGGATGTCGACCGGCCGGTCTGGCTGCGGCTGGTGCTCTATTTCCGGGCCGCGGTCGATATTGTGCTGACCGGCACATTCTTCCGCTATATCGCGGCCTACTGGCGCTATTCGCTGTTCGCCGGCTATCCGGCCGTGCTGCTGATGCTGTTCACGGCCCTGTCGATCGGCCTGGGCTCGGCCTGGGGCCTGCTCGGCGGTCCCTATCCGGTGCTTGCCGTGCCGCTCGTCGCCATCGGCCTGTTCACGGCTCTGATGCGCTGGCCCGGGCGGCGTTTCCACATCGACTACATGCTGAACGACTGGATCTTCGCGCGCGACATGATCCGCCGGGCGCGGCCCTCGATCAGCCGCCGGATGACCGAACTCGCCGGTGAGATCGCGGCCGGCGTGAAGGCGGGCGACGTCGACGAGGTGGTGATCATCGCGCACAGTCTCGGTGCTGCCTGGATGGTCGAAAGCGTCGCGGAGGCGCTGGCCGCCGATCCGGATCTCGCCGGGCGGGGAACGCCGCTCGGCCTTGCCGGCGTCGGCTCGTCCACCCTGAAGATCGCGCTGCACCCCGCCGCCGGCTGGATCCGGGCGGCGGTGCGGCGCATCGCCGAGACGCCCGACATCACATGGGCCGAATATGACAGCCATGTCGACTTCATCTGCTTCTACAAGTGCAGCACGACCCAGGCGCTCGGCATCGACGTTCGCGGCCGGCCGATCAGCCATTCCATCCGCCTGTCGCGCATGCTGGCGCCGGAAACCTGGGGCCGGTTCCGCGGCAATCTTCTGCGCGTGCACCGGCAATATGTGATGGGCAACGAGCAGCGCTACCGCTACGACTTCCACATGATCGCCTGCGGGCCGTTCCGGTTCGCCGATATCGTCCACGACGGCGAAAGCCTGCCGGAGGCCCTGCGGCACGACGGCGCGCTCGCTGGCGCCGCCGCGCTCAGCCCTTCGCCCGCCACCAAGACCGCCGCGCCATGATCCGTCTCACCGCCCAGATCGTCTTTCTCGTCGGCGTGGTCGGCTGGGGCGCGATCCGCATTCCCCACGAGGTCAAGAACAAGCGACGCAACCGGATCGACGTCAGCGCGGTCGACGGTCGCGAGCGGCTTCTGCTGCTGATTTCTCTGTCGGGCCTCGGCATCGTCCCGATCGCCTATTGCCTGCTTGCGGGACGCGGATTCCTCGCCTTCGCCGACTATCCGTTTTCGGCCCTGCAGGCCGGGATCGGCACCGCCGTCTTCGTGGCCGCCTTGGCCCTCTTCCTGGCGACGCACCGCCAGCTCGGCCGCAACTGGTCGCAGACGCTGGAACTGCGCGAGGACCACACGCTCGTCACGCATGGCGTGTACCGGCTGGTGCGGCACCCCATGTACACGGCCTTCTTCCTGTGGGGCCTTGCACAATTGCTTCTCTTGCAGAACTGGATTGCCGGTCCCGCCGGGCTGATCGGCTTCGGCGTGCTCTACGCGTTCCGCGTCCAGCGCGAGGAAAGCATGATGCATGCGGCTTTCGGCCAGCAATATGCCGATTACATGGCCCGCACGAAACGGATCATCCCATTCATTTATTGACAGGGCCAATACAAGCGGCTTCCTTGCGCGCTTCCTAACGGAAGCACATTTGAGGCGCAGGTTTCGCCGGGCCGTCCTGCCCGCGCGTCATGGATATGGTAGGGCATGGGCATGGTGTCGCGTATCGGCTTGCTGCCGCTGATCGTCGGTGGGCTCGCGCTCGGCGGGTGCCAGATGGTCGGCCTGGACGGGGCGTTCGCGCCGCGCCATCAGGCCCGCCACGCCGAGCCGCAGCGCCAGCAGATGCAGGCGCTGACCCCCAAGGTCTATCTCATCCGCGGCATTGCCCGTCCGGTGTCGGCGGGCGTCGACCAGTTGGCCGCCAAGCTGGACCAGCTCGGCTATCGCACCAGCATTCACACATTCGACGACTGGCGCACGGTCGTCGAGCAGATCGCGGCCGATCAGCAGGCCACCCGCCGGCGCCAGAAGGCGGTCATCATCGGCCATTCGCTCGGCGCCAACGCCGCCCTGTCGGTGGTCAATGCGCTTGCCGCCCGCGGCATCGAGGTGCCGCTGGCGGTCACGTTCGACCCGACCGTGCCGCTGGTGCTGACCGGCGGAACCGGCCGCCTGGTCAATTTCTACCAGTCGAACAACGGCTGGGGCCGGCCGATCGCCGCGGCCGCGGGCCAGGAGCGGCGGATCGAGAACGTCGATCTGCGCGCGGCGGCGAATCTCAGCCATTTCACCATCGACCAGGACGATGCGATTCATCAGCGGATCGTGGCCTGGATCCGCCAGTCCGCCGGGCCCGGCAACGTCCGGCTGGCGCAGAGCCCGCGGCGCGCGCGGGGGTGACGGGGCGGCCGGACCTCGCCCCGATTGTGTCACATTGCTTCCCCAACGTGATGCCCGCCTGCAACAATCGGCAGGCATCGTGCCTCACACGGCCGATCCCGGGACGGGCCGCATTGACACGCTTCGAGGGCGGATCATTGACTGGCCATTAACCATGCGGGCGGCAGGGTGAGCGGCCGGCTTGCCGACAGGCAATCCGGCTCTTGTCTGGTGTTGTGACGACGAGGTCGACGATGGGCAGGCCGTCCTGGACGGGTATTCTCGGAGTTGCGTTCGCCGCGCTGCTGCTGGCCGGCTGCCAGGCGACCGCCGGGCAGGGCGGCGGCGCGGCCGTGCAGATGGCACGCGACAGCCAGGCCGCCGCGCCACGGCTCGCGCCGGCCCAGCGCCGGGCCCAGGTCCAGCCACACATCTATCTCATCCGTGGCCTTGCCAATGTCTTCTCGCGCGGCATGGACGATCTCGCCGCCAAGCTGGTGCAGCGGGGCTATGTCGCGACCGTGCACGAACACGGCGAGGGCTCGGCCATCGCCGGCGCCATCCTGCGCGACCAGCGTGCCTCTGGCGGCCGGGCCCAGGCCGTGATCATCGGCCACTCGCTCGGCGCCAATGTGGTGGCCGACATCGCCAATGCGCTGGCCGCCCAGGGCGGCTCGGTCGCGCTTGCCGTCGCTTTCGATCCGACGGTCGAGCGGCAGATCACCGGCGGCGCTCGACGCTTCGTCAATTTCTACCAGGCGAACAACGGCTGGGGCATGGCGGTGACGGCCAGCCCGCGCTTCCGCGGCCGGCTGGAAAACATCGACCTCAGCCGTTCCGGCGAGCTGTCGCACTTCAATATCGAAAAGGATCCGCGGCTGCATGCCCAGGTGATCGGCTGGGTCGCGCAGGCGATCGGCCCGGGCCACCGCCGGCCGGCGCGGGTCGCGGCCGGCTCCGGCCAGGTGGCGACACGCTGATCGCCGCCGGCGCTGCCGCGGGCGCGTCGCGCCCGCCGGGCGAGGCTCGGTCAGCCTGCGGCGCGCTGGTAGTCCTTGATGTCGGAAAAGACGATGCCGGGCGCCCGTTCTTCCTCGTAGCGCAGTGAGAAGGCGCTGGACGCCATATAGACTGGTGCGCCGTCGAGATCGCGCGCCATCGACGAGCCGTGCGCGGCGATGAAGCTGTCGAGCTTGGCCTCGTCGTCGGACGAGAGCCAGCGGCAGACCTGAAACTGGCAGGGGTCGAAGTCGACGGGCAGCGAATATTCCGCCGCCAGCCGCTCCTTCAGCACGTCGAGCTGCAGCGCGCCGACGACACCGACGATCGCCGGCGAGCCGTCATTGGGCACGAAGAGCTGGACGACGCCTTCCTCGCCCATCTGCTGCAAGGCCTCGCGCAGCTTCTTGGCCTTCATCGCGTCCTTCAGCTTGACCCGCCGCAGCTGTTCGGGCGCGAAGCTCGGCACGCCCTTGAACACGATCTCCTCGCCTTCGGTCAGCGTGTCGCCGATGCGCAGCGTGCCGTGATTGGGGATGCCGACAATGTCGCCGGCATAGGCCTCCTCGGCGAGCTGGCGGTCCTGCGCGAAGAAGAACTGCGGCGCGTTGAGCGGCATGGCCTTGCCGGTGCGGACGAGCTTGGCCTTCATGCCGCGCGTCAGCTTGCCCGAGCAGACGCGGAAGAAGGCGATGCGGTCGCGGTGGTTCGGATCCATGTTCGCCTGGATCTTGAACACGAAACCGGCCATGGACTTCTCGTCGGCGTCGACCACCCGTCCCTCGGCGACCTGGGCACGGGGCGGCGGCGCATAGGCGATCAGCGCGTCGATCAGGTCGCGCACGCCGAAATTGCGCAGGGCCGAGCCCCAGAACACCGGGGTCAGATGACCTTCGCGATAGGCGGCGAGATCGAACGGCTTGCAGCCGCCGATCGCAAGCTCGACCTGCTCGCGCCACTCGTCCGCGCCGGCCGGCAGCAATTCGTCGAACAGGCCGGCCTCCGGGCCGTTGACCTTGGTCGGTTCATTGTCGCGGTCGAGCCGGCGCACCTGGTTGCGGGCGAGATCGTAGGTGCCAGCGAATTCCCGGCCCGCGCCGATCGGCCAGGTCAGCGGCGTGGTGTCGATCGCCAGCGTCTTCTCGATCTCATCCATCAGGTCGAAGGGATCGCGCGCCTCGCGGTCCATCTTGTTGACGAAGGTGATGGTGGGGATGTCGCGCAGCCGGCAGACCTCGAACAGCTTGCGCGTGCGCGCCTCGATGCCCTTGGCCGCGTCGATGACCATGACCGCGGAATCGACCGCCGTCAGCGTGCGGTAGGTGTCTTCCGAGAAGTCTTCGTGGCCTGGCGTGTCGAGCAGGTTGAAGACGCAGCCGCCATATTCGAAGGTCATCACCGAGGTGACCACCGAAATGCCGCGCGAGCGCTCGATCGCCATCCAGTCCGATGAGGTCTGGCGGCGGCCCTGCTTGGCCTTGACCTCGCCGGCGAGCTGGATCGCGCCGCCGAACAGCAGCAGCTTCTCGGTCAGCGTCGTCTTGCCCGCATCGGGGTGCGAGATGATGGCGAAGGTGCGCCGGCGCGAGGCCGGGGTCGGCGCGGCGGCGTTGGCTTGGAGGCTCGTCATGGCGCGGGGTTTAGCGTTGCCGGCGGCGCGAGGTCAATCGGCGGGCCCATCTCGACCGCGACCGGACGGCCGCTATAGTGCGTTTTCGCCTTGGCTTCTTGGGGGGAGAGCCGCATGCGCCGTTTCATGTCCGCCATCGTCAGTCTCATGCTGGGCGCGGGGGGCGCGCCCGCCGTGGCGCAGACCCTGCCGCCCGGCCCGCCGCTGGCCATTCAGATGGTGACGCAGCTGTCGCCGTCCATCCCGCAATATACCCGTGTCGACATTCCCATGCTGCGCGAAGGCATTCCGCAGCGGTCGGGCGGGCGCATTTCGGTGACACTGGCGAGCTGGCCCGAGCGCAACCTCAGCGGGCCGGAACTGCTGCGGGTTCTGCGCGCCGGCCAGATCGACCTTGCCGGCATCGCGCTGCCGACGGTCGCCGGCGACGTGCCGCTGCTCGACATCATCGACCTTGCCGGCCTCAACGCCTCGCACGACCAGGCCCGGCGCGTCGCCGAGGCCATGCTGCCGACGCTCAACCAGGAGCTGGAGCGGGTCGGGGTGCGCATCGTCGCCTTCTACCCGTTCCCGGCCCAGGTGCTGTTCTGCCGCGATCCCGTCACCAGCCTTGCCGACCTCAAGGGCCGGCGCGTGCGCACGCCGGGCGGCTCGCAGAACGACTTCATCCAGTCGATCGGCGCCCAGCCGGTGGCGATCGGCTTTCCCGAAGTCTACGCGGCGCTCGAGCGCGGCGTCGTCGACTGCGCGGTCACCGGCACCGCGACCGGCAACGGCGCGCGCTGGTACGAGGTGACGCGCCACCTCTATGCCCTGCCGATCCAGTGGGGCACCGCGGCCTATGGCGTCAATCTCGCCTGGTGGAACCGGCTTGATCCGGCGGTGCGGCAGTTCCTGCAGGAGACCATGCGCAATGTCGAGGAGGCGCAGTGGAAGCTCGGCCTCGAGGCGACCGAGGACGGCATCCAGTGCAATGCCGGGCTCGCCGCGGGCTGCAGGATCGGCCGCGTGGTGGAGAGCCGTCCGATGACGGTGACGCGGGCGAGCGAGGCGGATGCGGCGCTGCTGCGCCAGTCGCTGAGCACGGTGGTCCTGCCGGCCTTCGTCAAGCGGTGCGGCGAGCGCTGCGGCGAGGTCTACAATCGCATCGTCGCGCCGATCAGCGGGGTGAGGTACGAAGCACGATGATCCGGCTGATCGACCCGAAGGACCATAGAACGGTGCCGTGGAAGAATGGCGGCGGCACCGCGACCGACTACGCCGTCGAGCACATGGCCGATGGCGATGTGGCCTGGCGCATCGGAACGGCCGAAATCGTCAGGGACGGCCCGTTTTCCGACTATGCCGGCGTGACGCGCGTCTTCACCATCATCCGCGGCCCCGGCCTGTTCCTGGACTTTCCACGGGAGGGCACGCGCCGGGTCGCGCCCGACCGGCCGACCCGGTTCGCCGGCGCACCGGCGCCGTTCTCCCGCCTCGACGGTGCGCCGGCCACGGCCTTCAATCTGCTGATGCGCGACGATGCCTTTGCCGGCGACGTGGAGATCCGGCGCGGGCAGGGGCGCGCCGAGCCGCTGCCGGCCGCCGGCACGCTTGCGGTCGTCGCGCTCGACGGCATCTGGCAGATCGCCGGACCGGCCGGCGAGGCGCGACTTACCACAGGTTGTACTGCGCTCGTCGATGCAGCGTCCGGTATGTTTCTGGAGGGGCGGCTGGACGACCGCGCGGCCATCGTCCGACTCGATCCGATCTAGCGCGAAAATAAAGATTTTGGGCGGCGCTCGCGGGACTTGCAAAAATGTAACGAACCGGCGTATTTGCGCGTTGCAGAAACATTCTGCGGCGGTTGTCATGTTCCGGTAATGTACAAGCGCGCATTGGGTTTGCGCGTCTCACGCAGCGGCCTCTGTGAGGGCTGTTTTGTTTCTGGCGCCCTTGCGTGAACCCGACGTCTTCCAGTTCCTGAGGCCCCTGATTGTCGATCAATGAATCCTACGCAGTGCCGCTCGACGGAGGGTCCACGGGCGTCGTCACTGCTGGCGCGCCTGTCGGTACGTTCGCGATCGACAGCAGGACGATCGGCCAATTCCTGGTTGAGCGTGCGCGCCTCGCATTCTGGTCGCTGATCGGGCTCAACGCCTTCGTGGCGACCGCGGCGCCCATGCTCGGCTTCGTCACGCTGCCGCGCGATACGCTCGAAGGGTTCATCTGGGGCCGCACCTTCCAGTGGGGCTTTTCCAAGCATCCGCCGCTGCAGGCCTGGATCCTCGGGCTGAGCGAATGGCTCGCCCCGGCGGCGCCGTGGCTCGCCTATGTCTATGCACAACTGTGCGTCGCGCTGACGCTGTGGGCGGTCTGGCAGCTCGGCCGCGCCGTGCTCGGCGAGGTGCAGGGTCTGATCGCGGCGCTGCTGACGCTGGTCGGCGTGCACTATTACGGCCCGCCGATGGCGACCTTCACGCCGGACACGCTGTCGGCGCCGCTCTGGGCCCTGGCCGGCCTGACGTGGTGGCGGGCGGTGGTCCAGGAGCGGCCGCGCGCCTGGTACGGCTTCGCGCTGGTCGTCGCGCTGTCGATCTACGCCAAATATGTGGTGCTGCTGCTGGTCGGCGTGCTCGGGCTGTTCACGATCGCAACGCCGCGCGGCCGTGAAGCGCTGAAGCGGCCGGAGCCCTGGATCGCCGGGCTGATCTGCCTCGGCCTCGTCGCGCCGCATCTGAACTGGGTGTTCGAGACCAGCTTTTCGACACTCGGCTATGCCTTCTCCCACGGCGAGAAGGCGAATTCGATCATCATCCGCCTCTATTTCTGCCTGACCTTCCTGTCGGCGCAGGTGGTGCAGCACGCCATGCTGATCGTGCTCCTGGCGCTGACCGTGGGCTTCGGGCGGCTGAAGCCGAAGACCGAGCTCGTCGTCGAGGGGCGCGTGGTGCCGCGATTCGAGCAGGCGGCGATCCTTGCCATGGCGGTCGCGCCGCTGATGATCGCCCTGGTGGTCAATTTTGCCGTCGGCGGCGAATTTCGGCAGGGTCGCGGCACGGCGCTGTTCGCCTTCTCGGCCATCGCCGCGCTCATGCTGATCGGGCCGCATCTCGAACTCGGCCGGCTGAAGCTCGCGGCCGCCATCGGCCTCGGGCTCATCATCCTGCTGCCCTTCGCCAATGCCTTCCACCACCATGCGCGGCTTGCCATGGGCGCCGGCGTCGTGCCGACCCTCTATCCGGCCGCCCCGCTCGCGGAAGAACTGACCAGCCGCTGGCACGCCGAAACCGACCGGCCGCTGCGGGTCGTCGTCGGCGATCGCTGGCATGCCGGCAACATCGCCTTCTATTCCGCCGACCGGCCGCTGATCCTGCTCGACGGCGATTCGCGCCAGGCACCCTGGGTGAGCGACGCGATGCTCGCGCGCCGGGGCGGCCTGATCGTCTGGCAGCCGGAGGATCGGGAGGCTTTTGCCCGCCTCCGGCAGCGCTTTCCCGACCTCAAGGCGCAGGGCACGGTGTCGGCGCCGAGCCCGCTCTCGTTCGGGCCGGTGACGACGCTGGCCTATGCCATTCTCCTGCCCGAGGCGCCGTGACGGCGTCCCGGGCGGAGGTCGGCCGGGCTCATTCCTCTTCGATGAGCTGTACGATCATGCGCGTCGTCGGGTCGACCAGCACCGGGCGCTCGTTGACGATGGTGTAGCGATAGCTGGTGGTGCCGTATTCGCTCGGCACCGGATAGGTCGTCACGCCGTCTTCGGGCAGGACGGCGCCGACGATCACCGGCGAACCGTAGCTGTAGGACGGGTGATGCCGTTCGATGACGTAGCGGCGAAAGCGCGGCTGCTGGTCGGGACTGATGCGCTGCGGCCGTGTGCTGGCGGTCGGCGAGCTCTGGCTGTCGCCGACCTGAGCCTGGACCGGCGGCACCGTCAGCGTTGCCGCAATAGTGGCGACGAGGAACGCCGCCGACGATCTCGATATCGGTTTCATCCTGCTGTCTCCGTGCACTGCTGGCCGTCCGGGAACGGAAGGGCCTCGCCAGAGTGCAACCGCCGGCCTCCGGCCGGCGTTCCGCGCCGGGCCAGAAAGGTTGCGCCTGTCCGCGCCGCCGGCCGGGCGGCGGGCGAGGGACCGCGCAAGGCGGCATATGGTCTTGCGGCACGCCGAACCTTGACAGGCCGGGCCGCCCCGGCTATAGCCCGCCTCCTCCGAATATCGTCGCTTAGGCAGTCGGGATGTCCCGGCGCTCTGCGCTGTCGTTCACAAGGGATCGAACCGATGAAGGTCCGCAACTCGCTCAAGTCGCTGCGCGCCCGCCACCGCGACAACCAGATCGTGCGCCGCAAGGGCCGCGTCTACATCATCAACAAGACCCAGAAGCGCTTCAAGGCGCGTCAGGGCTGAGCCCCGCTCCGCGCCTGGCGCGGATGTGATGGGATGGGAGAGGGCGCTCGCGCCCTCTTTTGTTGACCGCCGGCACATCTTGGCTCAGTTTCGGGCCATGACGCGCGCGGCGGTTTTTCTATTGGCCCTCCTTGCTCCCGCTCTTCTGGCGGGCGTGGCGGGTGCGCAGACGACCGGCCCGTCGAGCGGCTCGCCGCTTGCCGGCAATCCATCGGTTCCCGCGCTCGAATCGGAGCGCTCGCGCCGGCTCGACGAGCTGTTCTCGCGGCTGAAGGATGCGAGCGACCCGCGGATCGCGCGGGTCATCGACCGGGAGATTTCCCTGATTCTCGCCCGCTCGGGCTCGGATACGGTCGATCTCCTGATGGCGCGTGCCGCCCAGGCCTTCCAGCGCCAGGACCACGATCTCTCGCTCTCCCTGCTCGATGCCGTCGTCGATCTCTATCCCGATTATGTCGAGGGCTGGAGCCGGCGGGCGACCATCTATTTCGCCCGCAAGGAATATGGCCGGGCGGTCGCCGACATCGAGCAGGTCCTGCGGCGCGAGCCGCGCCACTATGGCGCGCTCGCCGGTCTCGGCATGATCCTGCAGCAGCTCGGCGACGAGCGCCAGGCGCTGGTGGTGTTCCGCAAGGCGCTGGAGATCAACCCGCATCTGGAGCGGATCCCCGAAGTGATCCGCAGGCTGCAGCCCAAGGTGGACGGAACGGCCCTGTGACGGGCCGTCCGGGCGCCGGTCACGGGCCGGCATCGGCCCGCGCCGCGTAGCGGCGGGCCAGCGTCGCGCAGGCGAAGAGCTGGGCCTGGTGGAACAGCATCAGCGGCAGCACGATCAAGCTCACCGGCTGGCCCACGAACAGGATGTTGGCAAGCGAAATGCCGCTCGCCATGCTCTTCTTCGAGCCGCAGAAGACGATGGCAATCTCGTCCTGGCGCGAGAAGCCGAGCCCCCGGCTGATGCAGGTGCTGGCGACGAGCACGCTCGCCAGCATCAGCGTCGCGAGTGCCGCGATCCGGCCGAGGCTGGCAAGGTCGACCGTCTGCCAGATGCCGGCGGTCATGCCGTGACTGAAGGCCGAATAGACGATCAGCAGGATCGCGCCCCGGTCGACGGCGGTGACCGCCGACATGTGGCGCGAAACGAGGCCGCCGCACCAGGGACGCGCGAGCTGGCCGGCGAGGAAGGGCAGGAGCAGTTGCAAGGCGATGTCGCGGAGCCCGGCGAAGCCGATGCCCGGGCCGCGCGCCGACACGAGCAGCGCCACCAGGGCCGGCGTCACGACCATGCCGGCGAGATTGGAGAGGGTGGCGCTGCAGAGCGCCGCTGGCACATTGCCGCGCGCCAGCGCCGTAAAGGCGATGGAGGCCTGAACGGTCGAGGGCAGCATGCCGATGAACATCAGGCCGAGGGCGAGGTCGTGCGGCAGCCAGGAGCGGAAGGTGGTCGCAAGGGCAAGGCTGACGAGCGGGAAGAGCACGAAGGTGATGGCCAGGATCAGCGCCTGCAGGCGCCAGTGGACGAGGCCGGCGCGCACCGCCTGCGGCGCGAGCCGGACGCCATAGAGGAAGAACAACGCCGCGATGGAGGCCTGCACCGCAAGGTCGAGGGTGCCGGCAGCCGGGCCGCGCGCCGGCAGCAGCGAGGCAAGCCCGGCCGTGGCGGCCAGCGCCAGCAGATAGGGATCGGGAAGTGGCAGCGAGAGCGGGCGGAAGGCCATCGTCAGGTCCCTCTCGGTCCTGGTGGATCGTTCGGGCCTTGTTCTCCGCCATTTTGATCGTGAATGGCATCGATATTAGAATTCAAGGAGCGTGATAACCGTCGCTGCTGGAGGCCTGCCGTGGAACTGCCGCATCCGAACCTCCTGCGCTCGTTCCTGGCGGTAGCGGAAACCCGCAGCTTCACGCTGGCGGCGGAACGGCTCGCGGTGCGGCAGTCGACGATCAGCCAGCACATCAAGCGGCTGGAGCAGGGCCTGGCGCGCCGGCTGTTCGCGCGCGACACCCATGCGGTGGCGCTGACGCCCGACGGTGATGCGCTGATCGGGTTCGCGCGCGGCGTGCTGGAGGCCAATGCCAGGATGGAGCGGTTCGTCGCCGGCTCGGCGCTGCGCGGCCGGCTGCGTTTCGGCGCCTCGGAAGACTTCGTGCTGTCGGAGCTGCCGGCGGTGCTGGCCGAATTTGCCGAAGCGCACAGCTCGGTCGATGTCGAACTGACCGTCGGCATCAGCGGCGAGCTCGTCCGCATGTTCGAGGCCGGCGATCTCGACCTCATCTTCATCAAGCGCCCGCTGGATCATCCAGCCGGCACCGTCCTGTCGAGCCCGGCGGCCCGCGTACACACGGTCTGGCGCGAGCAACTCGCCTGGCTTGGCCGACCCGGCATCCGGCCGGATCCAGGCCGGCCGCTGCCGCTGGTGCTGTTCCGACCGCCGAGCGTGACGCGCATCCTGACGCTCGACGCACTCGACAGGGCGGGCCGCGCCTGGCGGGTCGCCTGCACCAGCGGCAGTTTCAGCGGGGTGAGGGCCGCGGTGCTCGCCGGGCTCGGCATCACCGCCCATTCGGCGCGGCTGATGCCGCCGGGGCTTGCCGCCCTGCCGCCGGCGCGCGACCTGCCGGCGCTCGGCATGATGGAATTCGTGGTGATCGGCCCGGGGCCGCAGAACCGGACGGCGGCGGCGCTCACCGCGACGATCCTGTCCAATGCCGCGCGGCTGCAGAAGCCTGCCTCCTAGAGAGGCGGCCGCCAGGCCGGCTCAGGCGTGGCCGGCATCGCTCGACAGCATGGTCGGGTCGATGCCGATCTTGCGCATGGCCCGGTCATATTTGGTCTCGATGTCGGAACCGAAGATCAGGTCCCGGTCGGCCGGGCAGTGCAGCCAGCCATTGGCCTGGATCTCGTTCTCGAGCTGGCCCGCGCCCCAGCCGGCATAGCCGAGCGCCAGGACCGCGTCGGTCGGGCCGTCGCCGCTCGCCATGGCCTTGAGAATGTCGAGGGTGGCGGTCAGGCAGATGCCCTCGTCGATCGGCAGGGTCGAGTTCTCGACATAGAAGTCCGACGTGTGCAGCACGAAGCCGCGTCCGGTCTCGACCGGCCCGCCGCGCAGCACCCTGACCGCCGAGGTGCTCGGCGGCAGCGCGATCTTGCGGTCCTCCGGAATGATGTCGAGCTGCACCAGGAGGTCGGGAAAAACGAGGTTGGTCGCGGTCTGGTTGACCACGATGCCCATCGCGCCGTCGGACGAATGCGCACAGACATAGATCACGCTACGGGCGAACCGCTCGTCGCGCATGGTCGGCATCGCGATGAGCATTTGTCCGTCGAGATAGCCGCGGGACGTGTCGCGCGGCCTGCGTCGGGTTGGTTGCTGCGCCATGCTTCCAAATTACCCCGGAATGATCGGGAAGGCTACCGGCCGCGCAGGACCCACACCCGCCTCACGGGCTGTTGACGTAAGCTTGTCCGCGCGGCATCCGGTGTTCACCGGATCGTCAGTGGTCAGGGCCGGCGGACCGCTCTAAGTGCCTTGTCATGATCGATCGGCGCCATCTTCTCCTGACCCTCGCGGCCGTTTCGGCGCCGGCGCTCCTGCGCAGCCGGCCGGCGGTCGCCGACGCGGCATCCGCATGGTCGCGCGACATGCGCTCGTCGCTGCGGCTGATCGGCGCGGGCTCGGAGGGCGAGGGCGCCGCGCTGCGCCATAGGGCCGGGCTGCAGATCAGGCTCGAACCGGGCACCAAGACCTATTGGCGGACGCCGGGAGACTCGGGCGTGCCGCCGCTGTTCGACTGGTCGGCCTCGCAGAACCTTGCCGAGATCAGCCTCGCCTGGCCGGCGCCGATCCGGTTCAGCGACGGTGCTGGCCAGTCGATCGGCTACAAGGCCGACGTGGTCTTTCCGGTCCTGGTCCGCCCGGCCGATCCCGCGCAGCCCGTGCATCTTGCGGCCAAGGTCGATTATGCGGTCTGCGAGACCATCTGCATTCCCGCCAAGGGCGAGACGCGCCTGACGCTGGCGGCCGGCCCGGCGCCCGACCCCGCGCTGGCCGGCGAGGTCGCGCGCTTCGCCCAGCAGGTGCCGCGCCCGGCCGTCGAGGGCCTGTCGCTGGCGCTCGTCGCGGTCGAACAGGCCGGACCGCAGCCGGTGGCGACGCTGCTCGCCGATGTCGGCGCCGAGACCGGCAGGGTCGATCTCTTCGCCGAAGGGCCGGATCCGCAATGGGCGCTGCCGCTGCCGGAGCCGCTCGATCAGGAGGGCGCCAGGCGGCGCTTCCGCCTGACGCTGGACGGCGCACCGCGCGGCGTCGCGCCGCTCGGCCATCTCCTCACCTTCACGCTGGTGGCCGGCAGCCGGGCGCTCGAAGCGCAGCTGAAGCTTGCCTGATCGGCCGGGGCCGCCTCGACGCGGGAGGGCGGACCGTCTATTCCTCTAGCCGTCCCTTCCGCGCCCGCCGCCCGGCGAGCCGTTTCCGACGACGAGGAAAGCCCGATGACCATCAAGATTGGCGACCGCCTGCCCGATGCGACCTTTCGCCAGATGACTGCCGACGGCCCGGCCGCCCGCAGCACGGCGGACCTCTTCGCCGGCAAGACCGTGGTTCTGTTCGCGGTGCCCGGCGCCTTCACGCCCACCTGCCACAAGAACCACATGCCCGGCTTCGTCGCCAATGCCGACGCCTTCAAGGCGAAGGGCGTCGACGCCATCTATGCGACCTCGACCAACGACGTCTTCGTGCTCGATGCCTGGCAGAAGGCTTCGAACGCGGTCGACAAGGTCGGCGTCCTCGCCGACGGCAGCGCCGATTTCGCCAAGGCGATCGGCCTGGAGAACGACATGTCGTCCTTCGGCATGGGCATGCGCTCCAAGCGCTATTCCATGCTGGTCAAGGACGGCGTCGTGGCTCAGCTCAATGTCGAGGAAGCGCCCGGCAAGGCGGACGTGTCGGGCGCCGAGACCCTGCTGAAGCAGCTCTGAGGCCGCCACGGCCGTCGGCGCCGGCCGTCACAGCACGATGGCGCCGACGAGCGCGAAAGTCAGGTGCTCGCCGGAGGCATAGCCCGGAATCCGGTGGCCGAAACGATCGAGCAGGCGGTTCGCGAAGCGGGCCGCCTTTTTCGTGACCTTGAGCGGCAGGGTGATGGCGGCCGGCAGGCTGTCGCGGCAGATGGCGTGCTTGCGGACATAGCGCGGCACGTGCCAGGTCGCCCATGTGCCGGCACGAAACAGCGCGGCATCGCCGGGCCGCAGCGTCCGCTCGGGTGCGCCGTCGCCCGATACGATCACTTCGCCCTCGATGATGTGGACGATCTCGTCGCCGCCGAAATACCAGCGGAAGCGGCCGGCGGTGCAGTCCCAGACCATGGCAGAGGTGGTGCCGTCGCTGCTGTCCGACCATTGCCGGCAGCGTGCCACCGGCGCGCCGTCCAGGATCCATTCCGGCCGGATCGGCGCCGGGTCGAGTTCGATCTCGTCGAGGCTTGCCGCCTTGATCGCGGTATTGGACATCGTTCCTGCCCTGCTGTTTCGCGGCGGGACATCCGCGCCCCGCATGGGACCGCTTCCGCAAAAGCCTTGCCAGGATCGGCGGCAAGGACGGCCGATGGCGCCGGCCTGCAGGGTCCTGGACGCGGCGGGGCATGCCGCGCCGCGGCGGCAAGCCCTTGCAGCGGCGCGCTTTCATGAAAGCGAGGCAGACCGATAACCATATCGGGCGATGGGTCGGGCTCAGCGCCGCTTGAACGGCTCCATGCCCATCCGGGCGAGCTCGTCGGCCCGCTCGTTCTCGTCATGGCCGGCATGGCCCTTGACCCAGTGCCAGGTGACGGTGTGGCGTCCGCTCGCCTCGTCCAGCCGCTGCCAGAGGTCGGCATTCTTCACTGGCTTCTTGTCGGCGGTACGCCAGCCGTTGCGCTTCCAGCCGTGAATCCAGCTCATGATGCCGTTCTTCACATATTGGCTGTCGGTGTGCAGCTCGACCGCCGAAGGGCGGTTCAGCGCCTCCAGCGCCGAAATCGCCGCCATCAGCTCCATGCGGTTGTTGGTGGTCTCGGATTCGCCTCCTGACATCTCCTTGACCGCATCGCCGTAGCGCAGGATGGCGCCCCAGCCGCCCGGCCCCGGATTGCCCGAACAGGCGCCGTCCGTGAAAATCTCGACGCGTTTGGTCATTTGAGGCCGTATTCTGTCGCCGACGCCACACGCTGGTGGAAGCGCAGCTTGTCGAGATATTCGAGCGGGTTCTTGGGCGTCACCACGGCGCCCGGCGGCACGTTCAGCCAGTCGACGAGGCGCGTCAGCAGGAAGCGCAGGGCGGAGCCTCGGGCGAGCAGCGGCAGGGCCTGGCGCTCGGCCGGTTCCAGCGGCCTGACGTCCTGATAGGCGGCCAGCATGGCCGCGCCCTTGGCAAAATCGAACTCGTTGTCGGGCGAGAAGCACCACGCATTGAGGCAGATCGCCAAGTCGTAGGCGAGCAGGTCGTTGCAGGCGAAGTAGAAGTCGATCAGACCGGACAGCCGGTCGTTCAGGAAGAAGACATTGTCGTTGAACAGGTCGGCATGGATGACGCCGGCCGGCAGGTCACGCGGCCAGACCTGCTCGAGATGGTCGAGCTCGCGCGCAATGGTGTCGCGCAGGCCGGGAGCGACCGTGTCGGCGCGATCCTGCGCCCGCTCGTAGAGCGGCCGCCAGCCGCCCACCGACAGGGCGTTGACGCGCCGGATGGCAAAGCCCTGGCCGGCAAGGTGCAGTTCGGCGAGCGCCCGGCCGACCGCCGCGCAGTGGCTGACCTGGGGGCGGCGGATCCACAGGCCCTCGAGGAAGGTGACAATGACCGCCGGCCGCTTGGCGAGCATGCCGAGCGCCTCGCCATCGGTCATCTTGACCGGCTGCGGGCAGTTCAGGCCGCGCCGGCTCAGGTGTTCCATCAGTCCGATGAAGAAGGGCAGGTCCTTCGGGTCCACCCGCTTCTCGAACAAGGTGAGCAGGAAATAGCCCGCCGTCGTGTGAAGCAGGAAATTGGAGTTCTCGACGCCTTCGGCAATGCCCTTGAACGACAAGAGCGAGCCGATGTCGTAGCGCTTGAGATGCGCCGACAGCTCCTCGGCGGTGACATCGGTATAGACGGCCATTTGGCTTCGGACTTTCGGGCTTTGGACCTTCAGGCTGCGGCGTCGGGCCGAAGCTGGCGGGGCAGAGGAAAGAAGACGCTCTCGTCGGCGGTCGAGACCGTCTCGACGGTGACGCTGTAGCGGGTGGCGAAAGCCTCGATGATCTCCTCCACCAGCACCTCCGGTGCCGAGGCCCCGGCGGTGATGCCGAGCGAGGCGATCTGGCCGAACCGGTCCCAGTCGATATCGGCGGCGCGCTGCACCAGTTCCGAAATGCGGCAGCCCTCGCGCTCGGCCACTTCGCGCAGGCGCTGGGAGTTGGACGAATTGGGTGCACCGACCACGATCATCGCCTCGACCCGCGGCGCGACGCGCTTGACCGCCTCCTGGCGGTTGGTGGTGGCATAGCAGATGTCTTCCTTGTGTGGTCCGACGATGGCCGGGAAGCGCGCGGTCAGGAAGTCGACGATCTCGCGCGTGTCGTCCACCGACAGCGTGGTCTGGGTGACATAGGCGAGCTGCGCCTCGTCCTTCGGCACGAAGCCTTTGGCCTGGGCGAGCGTTTCGATCAGGGTGACCGCGCCCGGCGGCAGCTGGCCCATAGTGCCGACCACTTCGGGATGGCCGGCATGGCCGACCAGTACGACCTCGCGGCCGCGCCGGAAATGAATCTCGGCCTCGCGATGGACCTTGGTGACCAGCGGGCAGGTGGCGTCGATCGCCAGGAAGTTGCGCTTCTCGGCCTCGGCCGGAACCGATTTCGCCACGCCATGGGCGGAGAAGATGACGGGAGCCTCGGTGTCCGGGATCTCGGAAAGCTCCTCGACGAAGATCGCGCCCTTGGCCTTGAGGCCGTCGACGACGAAGCGGTTGTGGACGATCTCGTGGCGGACATAGACCGGCGGGCCATAGATCCTGAGGGCCTGCTCGACGGCGTCGATGGCGCGCACCACGCCCGCGCAGAAGCCGCGCGGCGAGCAGAGCAGGATCTTCAAGGGCGGCAGTTCTGGGCGTGAGCTGGCCAAACCAGGGTCTCCGGACGAAGCGGTTTCGGTTTCGGGGGGAACGCCGGACCTGTCAAGGGACGGGTGCGTGACGGCGCTTCGGCGGCAGCGTCGCCCGGGGCACCCTGACCTTGCGGAAAATGGCGACGATCTCCTGCCGGGTGCAGGCCTTGGCGCCGCGCGCGATCGCCTTGTCGCGCTCGAAGCCGGTCAGATCGTAATGTGGCGCGCTGGTCCGCGGCGGTCCCTGATAGGACGAGCGGTGGAGGCCGAGCGAAAAGGCGAAACGGTGCAGCTCGTCGATGTCGTCGGCGAGGAGATGGCACCATTTCAGTCCCTGCCACTGCCAGATGGCATCGTCGACATAGACGGCCATTACCGGCCCTCGTGCCGCGCGGGGCCACCATCCGGCCCCTGCTGGCGCGGGGCACTGTCGTCCGCTCCGTGGTCCATGGCCGCGCCCGCCGCTCAGGCGGCCTTCAGGCCGGCCAGGCCGAGCGCCCGGTCCTGGCGCGCGGCCACGGCGTCCAGGCTGAAATTCTCGATCTCCTCGTTGTAGAGGCGATAGAAATTGAGCTCGGCCTTCAGGTGCAGGAAAACGCCGCCGAGGCCGATGGCCGCCCGGTCCATCAGCACGAATTCCTGCGGGATGGTCACCGGTCCGCGTTCCTTGAGCGCCTTGTGCACCTGGAAGGCTTCGCGCCGGCCATATTCGCCGGGCGCGACGCCGTCGGCGATCGTCCGGACGCGGTCGTCGAGCAGCGGTCCGTAGATGAACCGCGCCCACATGTTGAGAACCTCGATCAGATCCCTGCGCAGGTTCCTGAAGCCCCAGGTCTCGTAGGCGTGGACGACGCGCGCCTCGTCGCCCGCTTCCAGGCCCTTGTAGAGGTCGATCACGGCGCCGATGAACCGGGCCGGGAAAACGCGCACGCAGCCATAGTCGAGAAGGTTGATGCCGCCGGCTTCGCCGTCCTGCGCGAAGACGGTGTAGTTGCCGAGATGCGGATCGCCGTGGATGACGCCGATCGCGGCGAAAGGATGCCACCAGGCGCGGAACATGGCGGTGGCGAGCCGGTTGCGCTCGGCGAGCGACGCCTCGACATGGCTCAGCATGCGCGTGCCCTCGAGCCAGGACAGGGTCAACAGGCGTCCGGTCGACAGTTCGGGCCGCACCGTCGGCACGCGCACCAGCGGCTCGTCCTTCAGGACCTCGGCATAGAGCGCGGCGTGCTTGGCCTCGCGGCGGTAGTCGAGCTCTTCGCGCACCCGCGCGCTGATTTCCTTGATGATCTCGCGCGTGTCGATCGCCGGGTCCATGCGGCGCTGCAGCGCGAACAGGACTTCGAGCTGGACGAGGTCGGCTTCGACGGCCGACTGCATGTCGGGATATTGCAGCTTGCAGGCGAGCGCCATGCCGTCATGGGCGCTGGCACGATGGACCTGGCCGAGCGAGGCGGCGGCGGCGGGGATCTTGTCGAAGGCAGCGAAGCGTTTTTCCCAGTCCGGGCCGAGCTCGGCCATCATGCGTCGCTTGACGAAGGCCGGCCCCATGGGCGGGGCCTCCGACTGCAGTTTCTGCAGCTCGCTGGCATATTCCGGCGGCAGCACTTCGGGAATGGTCGACAGGAGCTGGGCGACCTTCATGATCGGCCCCTTCAGTCCGCCCAGCGCACGGGTCAGGTCGGCGGCGTTCTTCTCCCGGTCGAGAGACCTGCCGAACAGCCGGGCGGCGGCGATCGAGGCGGCGGCGCCCGAGACGTTGACGCCCACCCGGGCATAGCGGGACAGGCGCCCGGTCAGGCGGTTGGCTTCATCGTCACGTTCGGACATGCGCGCTCCGGCTTTGACTGGACCGCCAAGAGATAGTGCTTCAGGCGCCCGGCCGCGAGGGCGCCGAGGCCGAAGGCGCCCGCTGCCGCCGGCTCAGCCCGGCCGGCGCGGGTCGCCATCCTCGGTCGTATCGATCACATAGGCCCATTTGCGCGTCGCCACCCGCATGGCGCGCCACTTGTTGTCGAGATGGAAGCCGGTCGCCACGACGGTCTTGCGCGGGTCGGTCCGACGCTCGCGGCCAAAGACGATATCGGACATGGGATAGGTCGCCCGGCTCCGGCCGATGGTGGACAGCGTCTCGACCGTCACCGCCGTGTCGGACGCGTAGAGCGCCGTCACGTAGAGCCTCAGATAGAACTCCAGGCCGAGTGCCGCGGCGGCAACGATCGGCGTCAGGATCAGCGCGGCCAGGTGATTGTTCGAGGGATCCTCGATGCGCGTCGACCAGGCGAGCCAGGCAAAGCCTGCCGTCGCGGCCCAGAACAGCGCCTGCAGGAAGCGCACGCGGCGCCAGCGGGTATTGCGGTAGACTTCGCGCATGGCGGTCGTCCGGTTGCGAGCGGGCAGGGTTCAGGCCCGGCCGGGATCCCAGGCCGCCTGGTTGGCGCGGAGCTGCTCGAGCAGTCCGTTGACATCGCCGAGCACCCAGAGATCGCGCACCTTGTCGCCTTCGAAGGTGAAGAACGGCGCGCCGGCCCAGGCAACGTGCTTGCCCGTCGGCGCGAAACCGAACAGCTCGGCGCGGTGCAGGCCATGGAAGCGCAGCCGGCCGGCGACGCGGTTGTCCTGCTCGACCAGTTCCAGGATGTCGCTCGTATAGTTCTCGAGCGCCCCGGTGACGAAATCGACGTAGCCGGCGAAAGCCTCGTGGCCGACCAGGACCGGGCCGAGCGAGCCGCGAAAGGTGAAGCCCTCGTGGAAGATGGTGGGAATGAGGCTCTTGTCCGCCTTGTCCCACAGGCCCTTGTAGAACAGCGTGACGATTTCGGTCTGGTGCGACATCAGCTCTCCATGGCCTCCAGCTCGGCGATCATCCGCTCGATGACGCTGAGACCACCTTGCCAGAAGGCGGGCTCGCGCGCATCGAGCCCGAACGGGGCGAGCACCTCGGAATGGTGCTTGGTGCCGCCGGCGGCCAGCATGGCGAGATAGCGCTCGGCAAAGCCCTTGTCGGCGGTCTCGTAGACGGCATAGAGCGAGTTCACGAGGCAGTCGCCGAAGGCATAGGCGTAGACGTAGAAGGGCGAGTGGATGAAGTGCGGGATATAGGCCCAGAAGGTCTCATATCCCGGCTTCAGCACGATGGCCGGGCCGAGGCTTTCGGCCTGCACGCTCATCCAGGCCTCACAGATCTGGTCGGCGGTCAGCTCGCCCTCGCGGCGGGCGATGTGCACCTTGCGCTCGTAGGAATAGAAGGCGATCTGGCGGACCACCGTATTGATCATGTCCTCGACCTTCGAGGCGAGCAGGGCCTTCTTCTGCACGCGGTCGGTGGTGGCTTCCAGCACGGCCTTGAAGGTCAGCATCTCGCCGAAGACCGAGGCCGTCTCGGCCAGGGTCAGCGGGGTCGGTGCCATCAGCGGCCCGTTCGGCGCAGCCAGAACCTGGTGGACACCGTGGCCGAGCTCATGGGCAAGGGTCATCACGTCGCGCGGCTTGCCCTGGTAGTTGAGCAGCACATAGGGATGCGCGGACGGCACGGTCGGATGGGCGAAGGCGCCCGGCGCCTTGCCGGGCCGTACCGGCGCGTCGATCCAGCTTTCGTCGAAGAAGCGCCGCGCGATGGCGGCCATATCGGGCGAGAAGCCGGCATAGGCCGAGAGCACGGTGTCGCGTGCCTCGGCCCAGGGAATGGTGCGGGTCTCGACCTTGGGCAGCGGCGCGTTGCGGTCCCAATGGTTCAGTGTGTCGCGGCCGAACCAGCGCGCCTTCAGCTTATAGTAGCGGTGCGACAGCTTCGGATAGGCGGCACGCACCGCGGCGACCAGGGCGTCGACCACCTCGCGCTCGACCCGATTGCTCAGGTGGCGGGAATCCGCGACGTCCTCGAAGCCGCGCCAGCGGTCGACGATCTCCTTGTCCTTGGCGAGGGTGTTGGTGATCAGCGTGAAGGTGCGCAGATTGTCCCTGAAGGTGGCGGCGAGCGCGTCGGAGGCCGCCTTGCGCCGCTCCTCGGCCGGGTCCTGCAGCAGGTTGAGGGTGGGTTCCAGCGTCAGGCTCTCGCCATCGACGGTGAAGCGCAGATTGGCGATGGTCTCGTCGAACAGCCGGTTCCAGGCGGCCCGGCCGGTCATGTTCTTTTCGTGGAACAGCTGCTCGATGCGGTCTTCGAGCTGGAACGGCTTGTCGCGCCGGAGATCCTCCAGCCAGGGCCGGTAGTGGCCGAGCCGCGCGCCGGACATGGCCCGTTCGATATGGGCATCCTCGATGCGGTTGAGCTCCAGGGTGAAGAACAGGAGATGCGACGAGATCGCGGTGATCTTCTCCTGGATGTCGCCGTAGAATTTGGAGCGGATCGGATCGGTGGTGTCGCCGGCATAGACGAGGCCGGCGAAGGAGGCGAGGCGGCCGAGCAGGTCCTCGAGCGCCTCGTAGCGGACGACCGCGTCGGCAAGCTCGGCCTCGGCGCCGGCATCCGCGGCGATGGCCGCCAGGCGCCCCTTGAAGGCGGTCTCGAAGGCGATGGCCTCACGCTCGGCCTTGTCGAGGTCGCGGCGCACCGCCGGCGCGTCCATGGCCGGATAGAGCGCGCTCAGATCCCACTGCGGCAAGGCGCCGAGCGCGTCCGTGGCCTTGGCGCGTTCGCCCGCGCCTTTCGCATGGGCAGCCTGGAACGTTCGACGCATGGATGGAGCCTCCGACGGGACGAACAGAAACGTCCCCTATGGTCGGAACCGCCGGTCCGATCAATGCGGTGCTTCGCCCGGGCGTGCCGGAACCTCGGCGGCGTTGCCTTCCGGCAACGTTCCGTTACACAAGCGGGGTGCCCGGCAGGGGCCGGAGCGCTCAGCCGGCCGCGAGCCGGCGCGGGTCGGCGGCCATTCCGGCGCCGCGCTTGCGGAAGCGGACGAGCGAATAGACGCCGAGCGGACCGACCCGGCGGCGCTCGATCACCTCGGCGCCGCCGTGGTTGGCAGCCCAGGCCTCGAGGCGCGCGAAGGGGAATTCCGGACGCAGGCCGAATGTGTGGGCGTGCTTGGAGAACCAGCGCTCGATGGCGGCGGCAAGCCCCCGTTCGGAATAGAGATGGTTGACGAGGATGATCTCGGCGCCGGGCCGGGCGACGCGCGCGCACTCGTCCAGGACCCGCTCCGGGCGCTCGACCAGGGTGATCACGAACTGGGCGACGACGCAGTCGAAGCTCGCGTCGGGAAAGGCGAGGTCATGGGCGTCCATGACCCGGACGTCCTTCACATGGGGGAAGGCGCCGCTCGTCATCCGCTCGCGCGCCTTGGCGACCATCGGTTCGGACAGGTCGATGCCGGTGATCTCGGTGGTGGCGTCGTAGTCGGAGAAGGACAGGCCGGTGCCGACGCCGACCTCCAGGATCCGGCCGCCGACGCGCCGCGCCGCCTGGGCGGCCGCCCGGCGGCCCTGCTCGAAGACCGGGCCGCAGACGGCGTCGTAGATCGGCGCCCAGCGGGCATAGGCTTTCTCCATCGTTTCGCGATCGAGATCTCCTGCCATGTCGGGCTCCTTGCGTCTGGACGGTGCGAGAGGACGTGATCGCCCGAAGGTCTTCAGGCGATCGTGCGGGACGACGGGGCCGTCGACTCAAGAGTTCGAGGCGAAAACGACGGCTCGCCGAGCGCCTAGCAAGCCCATGCGACAGTCTTGCGACAGCAGCGAACCGCTATTCGGCGCCGCGTGGAACCCCTGATGCTGGCCGGCTGTCACAAAAGCTGTAACGGAATCTGCTTCCTGGCGGTCACGGCTTTTGCAGCGGGATCCAGGTCATGGCGGAGAAGCGCTACCGGGCAATGTTCATTTCCGACGTGCATCTTGGCGCGCGCGGGTCGCAGACCAAGCTGCTCATCGACTTTCTGCGCTACAACGACGCGGACGTCATCTATCTCGTCGGCGACATCATCGACGGCTGGCAGCTCAGGCGCGGCTGGCATTGGCCGCAATCGCACAACGACGTGGTGCAGAAGCTGCTGCGCAAGGTGCGCAAGGGGTCGCAGATCATCTATCTCCCCGGCAACCACGACGAATTCCTGCGCGACTATTTCGGCACCCATTTCGGCGGCATCGAGGTGATGGACGAGGCAATCTACACCTCGGCCGACGGCAAGCGCTTCCTGGTGGTGCATGGCGATGCCTTCGACGTGGTGGTCATGCATGCGCGCTGGCTCGCCCATCTCGGCGACTGGGCCTATGACGCGGCGATCTATCTCAACCGCTGGTTCAATCTCGTCCGGCGCAAGCTGGGGCTGACCTACTGGTCGCTGTCGGCCTGGGCCAAGCTGAAGGTGAAGAAGGCGGTCAACTTCATCGGCGCCTTCGAAGAGGCGCTCGCCAGCGAGGCACGCCGGCAGAAGGTCGACGGCGTCATCTGCGGCCATATCCATCACGCCGCCATCCACGACCAGCACGGCATCCGCTACATGAACTGCGGCGACTGGGTGGAGAGCTGCTCGGCGCTCGTCGAGACCTATGAGGGCCGGTTCGAGATCGTCCGCTGGACCGAGATCCTGCCGGAGACGGCGGCGCCGGCCGCCGCCGCCGAGGCCGAAGCCGATCTGCCCCTGCCGCTGCCCGGCGGTCGGAAGGTTGCCGCCTGATGCGCCTCGCGGTCGCAACCGACGCCTGGTCGCCTCAGATCAACGGCGTGGTGCGCTCGCTCCAGGAAACCGCGGCCGCCTTGCCGCAGTTCGGCATCGCCGCCCATTTCGTCACGGCCGAAGGCCTGCCAAGCCTGCCGCTGCCGACCTATCCGGACATCCGGCTGGCGATCATGGCCGGATCGGCCGTCGCCCGCCGGCTCGACGCGATCGCGCCCCATGCCGTCCATATCGCCACCGAAGGCCCGATCGGGCACGCGGTGCGACGCTGGTGCCTGACGCGCCGGCTGCCCTTCACCACCAGCTATCACACCCGCTATCCGGACTATGTCAGAGCCCGGGCGCCGATCCCGGAAGCCTGGACCTATGCCTGGCTGCGCCATTTCCACGGCGCGGCGCAGCGCACCATGGTGCCGACCGAAACCATGCGCCGGGAGCTCGAGCGCTGGGGGTTCGCCAATCTGACGCTCTGGGCGCGCGGCGTCGACACGCAGCTGTTCCGGTCGCGGCCGGGCCAGCGGCTCGACTGGCCACGGCCGATCATGCTGAGCGTCGGCCGCCTGGCGGTCGAGAAGAACCTCGAGGCCTTCCTCGGCCTCGACGTGGCCGGCACCAAGCTGGTGGTCGGCGACGGGCCGCAGCGCGCCGAGCTCGAAAGGCGCTTTCCCGATGCGGTGTTCCTTGGCGCGCGCACCGGCGAGGCGCTGGCCGAGATCTATGCCGGCGCGGACGTCTTCGTGTTCACGAGCCGCACCGACACCTATGGCAACGTCATGCAGGAGGCGCTTGCGAGCGGGGTGCCCGTCGCGGCCTTTCCGGTGCCCGGGCCGATCGACGTGGTGGCCGATCCGACGATCGCCTGCCTCGACGAGGATCTGGCCAAGGCGATCGCCATCGCGCTGACGCTCGACCGGGCGCGCTGCCGGGCCGTCGCGGAAGGCCGGTCCTGGACCGCCGCCGCCCGCCAGTTCGCCGAGGCGCTCGCTCCTTTCGACATGGCGCCCTGCCGCGCCGCGTGACCGCGACCGTCAGGTGAGGCGGGTAATGGCGTCGGCCGCCGCCCGCAGGTCGGGCAGGATTTCGGCGACACGTGCCGCCGTCATGCGCTCGCTGGTCGAGGCGACGGCGACCGCGGCGACGGCACTTCCCGTCGGGGCGAAGATCGGCAGGCCGACGCCGGTCACCCCGGGCACCGCGCGGTTGCCGATCAGCGCATGGCCGGTCGTTCGGGCAAGGCGCCGCAGCCGCAGGAGCTCGTCGCCGGTCATCCGGCCATAGGCATGGAGCAGCGGGTCGATGTCGGCGAGCACCTGCTCGGCGTCGGCGTCATCGAGCGCGGCGAACAGGGCGAGGCCGCCGGCGGTGATGCCCAGAGGGTGCCGGGCGCCGAGCGGAACCGACGGCGTCTGGATCGGAAAGGTGCCCTGGACGCGATCGATGCAGACGCTGTCATTGGCGCTGCGCACGAACAGGAAGGATGTGTCGCCGGTCCGCTCGGCGAGCTGCTGGAGCGCCGGGCGGCATTGCTGGTGCATGGTCAGGGACCGGGCCGAGACGAGGCCGAGCTCGAGCGAAAAGCTGCCGAGCACATAGCGGCGCGAGCTGCGATCGCGGGCGAGCAGGCCTTCCTCGACCAGGGCCTGCAGCAGCCTGTGGACGGTCGGGCGGGGCAGGGCGAGGGCCTCGGCAATGTCGGCGAGGCGGACGGCCTTGCCGTGCCGCGCGGCGACCAAGCGCAAGGCGCCGACGGCGCGCGAAATGGTCTGCGTGCCCGAGATGGATGTCACGGTAAGCCCCTTCGATCCCCGCCGCGCCGACGCCATGCTCATGGCGCACAATGAAATTCTACTATATGGAATTATTGAAGTGTCAACGATCCCGGCGATCGTCCGGGAGGTTCCAAATGGCTGGAAGATCGCCTGTCCGACCCGATCCAGCTTTCATGTTTTGGACAAAATTCCATATTCCGAAATTCTATTCTGGAAAATGCGATAAATTTTGACGGGCCGTGCCGCCGGTTCCTATCGTTTCCGGATTCCACTTATTGGAACTTCGAGCGAAGGACAGGCCCTGCATCATGAGCAATGACCGGCCCGGACGGACCGTCCGGGAACGTATTCCCTACGACCCGATCGTCGGGCGCCGTTTCAAGCTGCCCGGCAAGGCGCGGGTCGCAGTCTGGACCATCGTCAATGTGGAGAACTGGGAGCCGACCGGGGCGATGCCCCGGGCAGTCCTGCCACCGCCGATGGGACAGCCGCTCCTGCCCGACGTTCCGAACTGGGCCTGGCACGAATACGGCATGCGCGTCGGCTTCTGGCGTTTTGTCGACGTGCTCGCGGCGCGCGGCCTGAAGGCCTCCTTCGCGGTCAACGGTTCGGCGATCGCGGCCTATCCGGCCGCCTGCGAAGCGGCCCGCGCGGCGGATTGGGACTTCATCGGCCACGGCTTCGTGCAGGGCCCGATGCACCGCGTGGCCGATCAGGCCGCGGCGATCCGCCAGACCATCGATGCGATCGGCGCCTTCACGGGCAAGCCGGTTCGCGGCTGGGAAAGCCCGGGCCTGACCGAGACCGACGAAACCGTCGACCTGCTGGCCGAGGCCGGCATCGAATATGTCGCCGACTGGGTCCTGGACGATCAGCCGGTGGCGATCCGGACCCGCGCCGGCGAGATCGTCTCCGTGCCCTATACGGTCGAGATCAACGACGTCGTGCTCTCGGCCGTCCAGCAGCAGCCCTCGGACGCAATCTTCACCCGCGGCCGCGACCAGTTCGACCGCCTCTACCAGGAGGGCGCGACCGTCCCGCGCGTGATGGCGATCAGCATCCATCCCTATCTGACCGGCGTGCCGCACCGCATCCGCTATCTGGAGGCGCTCTACGACCACATCCTCGCCCATGACGACGTGCTCATGTGCACCGGCGCGGAGATCCTCGACATCTTCCGCAGCCAGCAGGATGCCGGATCGTGAGGCTGCCGCGCATTCTCCTGGTGTCGACCGGCGGCACGATCACCATGACCGGTGCGGCGGGCGGCGGCATCACGCCCTCGCTCAGCGGCAGCGACCTCGTGCGTCAGATCGGCGCGCTCGGCGCGCTCGGCGCGCTCGCCGAGCTGGATGTCGTCACCTTTTCCACCAAGCCCGGCGCGTCGCTGACGCTCGACGACCTCCGCGCGATCGCCGCGCTCGTCGACAGGCGCCTTGCCGAGGACTGCGCCGGCGCGGTGGTCGTGCAGGGCACCGACACGATCGATGAGAGCGCCTTCGTCCTCGACCTGCTGGTCGGCTCCGACAGACCGGTCGTGGTGACCGGCGCGATGCGCGGCGCGGCGGCGCCGGGCGCAGACGGTCCGGCCAATCTCGTCGCCGCGGTCACGGTGGCAGCCTCTCCGGCGATGAGCGGCCTCGGCACGCTGGTGGTGCTGAACGACGGCATTCATGCCGCGCGCTATGTCGCCAAGGCCGATACCGCGCTGCCCGACGCCTTCGCTTCGCCGGTGGCCGGTCCGCTCGGCCGTGTCGCGGAGGGCGAGGTCCTGATCCTGGCGCGCGTGCCGCGGCGGCCGGCTCTGGCTCTGCCCGCCGGCGTGCCGGTCGCGCCGGTCGCGCTCGTCAAGGTCGGCCTCGGCGACGACGACAGGCTGATCGCGGCGCTTGCCGGGCTCGGCTATCGCGGCGCGGTCATCGAGGCGATGGGCGCCGGCCACGTGCCGGACCATCTCGCGCCGGCGATCGGCAGGCTCGCCGCGGCCATGCCCGTCGTGCTCGCGAGCCGCACGGGCGGCGGCCCGGTCTTCACCAGGACCTACGGTTTTGCGGGCTCGGAGATCGACCTCATCGGTCGCGGCCTCATGCCCGGCGGCCTGATCGGCGGGCTCAAGGCGCGGCTGCTGCTGCAGCTCCTGACGATGCAGGGGCTGGCGGGGCCGGACCTTGCCCGCGCTTTTGCCGAACGATCGGGCAGCCCGGACGGCGATACCGGTTCCGCCGCCCCGCCACGCCCCCTCTCGCCATCCTCCCAAACCCACGCCACGACCGCCCGGTCGGGTGCGTCCGGCGCAGTCACGCGCGGAAAGGCATCGTTGCCATGAGCCAGTCAGTCCCCAGCCAGTCCCGGGCCGCATCCGCCGACGCGGCAGCCGGCAGCCGCGACAAGGTCGCGCTCGCCATGTTCGTCGTACTGCTGCTGTCCTATGTGGTGAACGCCATGGACCGGCAGCTGTTCTCGGTTCTCGCCACCGATGTCCGCCGGGCGCTCGACCTGTCGCTGCCCCAGGTCGGCCTCGCCTCCACGATCTTCACGCTCGGCATGGGCCTTGCCGGCATCCCGACCGGCTACCTCCTCCAAAGGATGTCGCGCCTCGGCGTGTCCATTCTCGGCCTGATCATCTTCTCGGTCGCGACCCTTCTGACCGCCTATGCGAGCGGCCTTGCCGACCTGCTCGTCTACCGCTTCGTCTCGGGGCTCGGCGAAGCGATGCAGCTCACCGCGATCCTCGCCATCGGCACGACCTATTTCGTCAACCACCGGGCGATGGCGGCAAGCTCGCTGAACTTCACCTTCGGCATCGGTGCCGTGGTCGGGCCCAATATCGGCGCGGCCATCCTCAACGCGACGCATTGGCAGATGCCGTTCATCGTCTTCGGCCTCGCCGGCATTCCCGTGCTGCTGCTGATCCTGCTCTTCGTGCGGCCCTGGTTCAGCGAGGCGCGCGCGGACGAGGACCTTTCCGCCGCCGGTCGCGAAGAGGACGCCGCGGAGAGCCTCTGGGCGCCGCGGCCGGTCCTGCTCGCCACGGCGACCGTGTTCGCGGGGCTCAGCATCTACGGCTATCTCGGGCTCTATCCGACCTATCTGCGCGAGGCCGTCGGCTTCTCGCCGCGCGAGGCGGCGCTCGCCGTCAGCTGCTATGGTTTCGGCGCGCTGTTCTCGCTGATCGGCGGCTGGTCCGGCGACCGGTTCGACTACCGCAAGCTGCTGGTGGCATCGCTCCTCGTCGCGGCGGTGTCGGGCGGGCTGCTGTTCACCGAACTGAGCCGCTCGCTGCCGCTCCACATGCTGCTCTCCTTCATCTTCGGCGTCACCATCAGCGGCATGGTCTATGCGAACCTCTCCGCCGGCATCATCAAGTCCGTGGTGCGCCGGAAGGCCGCACAGGCGTCCGGCCTGTTCGTCGCCGCGCTCTACATCCCCGCGGCCTTCGCGGGCTATATTCTCGGCTCGCTGAAGAACGTCGTCGGCTGGACGCCGGCCGGGGCCGGGCAGCTCGCCGGATGCGCCGTCATTGCCGCGCTGCTCTGCCTGATGACCGGCAGGCTTCGTTCCACGCCCGGAGCCTGAGCGCCCGCCGGGGCGGGTTCGAGGCCCGGCCCCGGCGCGCCGGCGCCGCGCGCGCAACGCGGCGAGGGGCAGCGCGCCGCCGCTAGAACGACGCCGAGGCGGTGCCCGACACGTTCGAACTCGCGGTCACTGGGTGGTCTGAAACGCCGCAAGTGGCGCGGCAAGGGCGAGGTCGGCCCGCGCTTCGTCGCCTGCCGAGGGCCGCCGCCGGGCCTCGATGCCCGGTCGGGCCGGCGGCCATGCCCCATGGCGAAACCGATTTCAGCACATTACGTTCGGTCGCCATTAACCCTCTCTTTACGGGGGATGCTCACCCTTTCCCGAATCGAGACATCGCATCTGGAAGGCCGGGCCATCCAATGACCACCATCCTCATCTGCGACGACGATCCCGTCCAACGCCGCCTGGTCGAAGCCATCGTGCGCAAGGCCGGCTATGACGTGCGCATCACCGAGAACGGCGAGCAGGCGATGCGCGTGCTCGCCGAGGAGGGCGACGGCATCGACCTCCTGGTGCTCGACCTCGTCATGCCCGAGCGCGACGGCATGGGCGTGCTCGCGGCCATGCGCGAGCAGGGCATCGCCAAGCCGGTCATCGTCCAGACCAGCCAGGGCGGCATCGACACGGTCGTGAATGCGATGCGGGCGGGCGCGACCGATTTCGTCGTCAAGCCGGTCGGCGCCGAGCGTCTGTCGGTGTCGATCAAGAACGCCCTGAAGACCGAGGCGCTGTTCGCCGAGGTGCAGCGCCTGAAGCGCAAGGCCGAAGGCACGCTTGGCTTCAAGGACATCGTGACCCGCTCGGCGCGCATGGCGCCGGTGCTGCGCATGGCCGAGAAGGCCGCCGGCTCGATGATCCCGGTCATGATCGAAGGCGAGAGCGGCGTCGGCAAGGAGCTTCTGGCCCGCGCCATCGCCGGATCGGGCGAACGGCGCGCCAAGCCCTTCGTTGCGGTCAATTGCGGCGCCATTCCGCAGAACCTCGTTGAATCCATCCTGTTCGGCCATGAGAAGGGCGCCTTCACGGGCGCCACCGACAAGCACACCGGCAAATTCGTCGAGGCCCATGGCGGTACGCTGTTCCTCGACGAGGTCGGCGAACTGCCGCTGGAAACCCAGGTCAAGCTTTTGCGCGCCATCCAGGAAGGGGAGGTCGACCCGGTCGGCGCCAAGCGCAGCGTCAAGGTCGATATCCGCATCATCTCGGCGACCAATCGCGACCTGATCCGGGCCGTGAAGGAGGGCCGCTTCCGCGAGGATCTCTACTATCGTCTCTGCGTCTTCCCGATGACCCTGCCGCCGCTGCGCGAACGCGTCGAGGACATTCCCGATCTCGTCCGGCATTTCCTGGCGCGGATCGCGGCGGAGGAGGGCAAGCGCGTGCGCGGCATCCAGCCGGCTGTCTTTGGCCTGCTGCAGGCCTATGGCTGGCCGGGCAATGTCAGGCAACTGGAGAATACCGTGTTCCGTGCCGTCGTGCTGTGCGACGGCGACGAATTGTCGGTCGCCGACTTCCCGCAGATCGCGGCTCATGTCGAAGGCTACGAGGTGGTGGTGCCGCTGGCTCCGCCGCCGCCTTCGGCGCCTGAGCCGGCAAGCCAGATCGCGGCGCCCGCGCCGCCTGCCATGATCGTCCCGGGCGCCTCGATCGGCCTCTTGGACGAGGCCGGCCATGTCCGGCCGATGGAGGTGCTGGAGACCGAGGCGCTGAAGTTCGCGATAGAACACTATCGCGGACAGATGTCGCAGGTCGCGCGCCGCCTCGGCATCGGGCGTTCCACGCTCTATCGCAAGTTGAAGGACCTCGGTATCGAGCAGGGCGAGGCCGAGGCGGAGGGAGTGTGACCGCAAAGCCGCGCAGGCGGCTGAAACGGTGTGCAAACCCGCTCCGGCGCTTGATTTTGCGCCGAGTCGCGTGTTGGACAAGTCAATGCCTGCGGCCGTCGCCGCGGCCCAGGGGATCAAGATGCGGCTCCGGTCGGCAGTGCTTTCGTGCGCCCTGATGGGACTAGGGTTTTGCGCGCCCCTGAAGGCAGAAACCGCCGAAAGTTTCCGGCTCGCAGACTGGGAGGTGGAAGCTGCCATCCCGCGGCCGCCGCTCGATGCCGCCCTGCCGCTGACGGCCGCCGATTTCGGGCTCGCCGCCTTCCCGCCGTCGCCGCTGCTCGCCGAGCACATGACCCAGGACCCGGCGGTCGCGGGCGTGCCGCTCGCCGACGACGAACATCCCGACGCCGCCCTGGCGCCGACCCCGGTCATTCCCGAGCCGTCGGCGGCCGAGCTCGCGGCGATCCCCGACGATCCGCCGAGCCTCGTCGAGAACGGCCAGCCCGATCCCGCCATCACCGTCCAGCGCGTCGCACGCGCCCTGCAGACAGCGCTCGCGCGTCCCGAGGGGGACCGGGCGTTGCAGGCGCTCGCCGCCTTCTACGCCGAGCGCCGCTACGAGCCGCTGTTCGTCCAGGACGGCGTCCTGTCGCCGCGCGGCCGGGCGGCCCTGACCAGGCTCGGCCAGGCCGGCGACGACGGCCTCGACCCGGCCGCCTACCGCTTCGCCATGCCGGAGGGCGCACGCACGGCCGAAAGCGTCGCCCGCCTCGAAGTCGCGCTCGCCCGCGCGGTCGCCCTCTACGCCGCGCAGGCCTCGGCCGGACGGACCGATCCGGGGAAGCTCTCGGCCTATTTCGACGTGCGCCCGCCGCGGATCGAGCCGGCCCAGGCGCTGGCCGAACTGGCCAAGACGACCGATGCCGTCGCGACCACCGCGGCGCTCGACGCGTTCAATCCGCCGCATGAGGGGTTCCGGCGCCTGCGTGCCAAGCTGATCGAGATGCGCGGCGAGCGGCGTGAGATGAGCGACTCGCCGCTGATCCGCCGCAACGCCCTGCGCGAGCGTGACCTGGTCGCCAATCTGGAGCGCTGGCGCTGGCTGCCGCGCGATCTCGGCCAGGCCCATATCTGGGTCAACAGCCCGTCCTACCAGGTGGAGGTGGTCCAGAACGGCCGCGTCATCCACCATACCCGCGCGGTCATGGGCAGGGCCGAAACCCAGACGCCGATCTTTTCGGATGCGATGAGCCACATCGTGTTCAACCCCTATTGGCACGTGCCGCATTCGATCGTCCGGCGCAGCATGCTGAGCGGCGCGGCGCGCAACGGCGGCTATTTCGCCCGGCGGGGCATCCAGGTGGTGCAAGGCGGCCGCGTGGTCGACGCGTCCACGATCAACTGGGCCTCCGCCAATATCGGCCGTTATGCCTTCCGCCAGCCGCCCGGCGCGGCCAATGCGCTGGGCAAGATGAAGTTCATGTTCCCGAATCGGCACGCGATCTACCTGCACGACACGCCGTCGCGGCAATATTTCGGGCAGAGCTACCGGGCGCTGTCGAACGGCTGCGTGCGCGTGCAGAATCCGGAAGCGCTCGCGGAGGTGCTGCTCAATCTCGGATTGCCGGGCGAGACCTGGTCCAGCACCCGGATTCAGGGACTTTATGGCCCAAATGAGCGTACCGTCCGCTTCAAGCAGACCGTGCCGATCCATCTGGTCTATTTCACGATGACGGTGGATAGCACCGGCTCGCTCGTTGAATATGCTGATATTTATGGCCACAATGCCCGCGTGCGAGCGGTCCTGGCCGGCACACGGGGCTGACGTTCCGTTTACCGTTCATGATGGATGGGATCATGATCCGGCATGATTTCGCCACAGTCGGTGCTTACCGCTCACGGGCCCGTGAGCCGGCTGTCCAGGCGTCCGGTCGTGCGGCAGAAGGGTTCTTTAACCGTTCCCGACGATGATGCGTTCACCATTTGCCGGGCGGGCCCGGCGGAGAATTCGGTCTTTCGTCCGCTGACCAGAGCCCAGAAAACATCGTGAAACAGCAGATCAGAACCCTTTCCGGCTTCGTATCGCAGCGTCTGCTGCGGGGTGCATCGACGGTAGCGGTAGGGTTCGGGTTCCTGATGCTGGTCGGCGGCCAGACCCAGACCGTCGTCGCCAATGGCGACACGCGCACGCTGCCCTTCGTGCACCGGCATACCGGCGAAGAGCTGCTCATCACGTTCAAGCGCAACGGCCGCTACGACCAGGAAGCGCTCAACCGGCTCAACTGGTTCCTGCGCGACTGGCGCACCGACCAGCCGACGCGCATGGATCCGGGGCTCTTCGACCTCCTGTGGGAGGTCTATCGCGGCGTCGGCGGCCAGGCACCGATCAACGTCCTGTCGGCCTACCGCTCGGAAGGCACCAATGCCATGCTGCGCCGCCGCTCGCGGGCGGTCGCGCAACATTCTCAGCACATCCAGGGCCGGGCGATGGATTTCTTCATCCCCGGCGTTTCCATGACCAGGGTCCGCGAGGTGGGCCTGCAGCTGCAGCGCGGCGGCGTCGGTTTCTATCCGGGCTCGGCCAATCACTTCATCCACCTCGACACCGGTTCGGTCCGCCATTGGCCGAAAGTGTCGCGCGACTATCTCGCCCGCCTGTTCCCCGACGGGCGGACCGTGCACATCCCGGCCGACGGGCGGCCGATGCCCGGCTTCGACGTGGCGCTCGCCATGGTCCAGGCGCGCGGCGGCTCGGCTTCACGCCATTACGATTCTCGCGCGGACGAGGCCGACGAGGGGCCGCGCGGGTTCAACATCTTCGCGCTGCTTTTTGGCGGCGCCAACCGCCAGGCTGCGCAGCCGGTGCAGCAGCCGGTGCCGCAGCAGCCTTCGCGCACCATGCTGGCGCAGCGCGGCAGCGGCGGTCGCATGTCGGCGACGCTCAGGCCGGGTGAGGCCGCGCCGGGAATTCCGGCCCGCAACGAGCCCGCTGTGACGCAGGTCGCCCAGGCGGCTCCGCCGCCGCCGGCCCAGGGCTCGCAGGTGCCGTCCGCCGGCGGGCGTGCCGGCACGCCGATGCAGATCCTGCCGAATGCGCCGCGCATGCAGATCGCCATGGCGCCGCTCCCGGTGCGGGCGCCTTCGGCCGCCGAGCGGGCGCGGCTCGACGCCGAACAGGATGGCGAGAGCGAGCTGATGCAGCGCATCGCGTCCGGCCCCATGCCGATGGCCCGGCCGGCCATTCCGGGCCAGGCCGAGCCGCCCGCGCCGACGGTGGTGGCCGCGTTCTCGCCGCCGCTGCCCATGCCGGTGCCCGAAGCGGCACGGCAGGGTGAACCCAACAGGCCGATGCCGCTCGCCGAGCCGCAGCCGGCGACCGACCGGGTCCAGGTCGCGCAGGCGCCGATGCCGCCCGCCCGGCCGCAGATCATCGGCGGTTCGGCGGTCGTCGCCGCGGCCGCGCTGCCGGCCCTGATCACC